>NZ_DBHHEV010000010.1:0-475 GCF_057238965.1 Peptidiphaga sp. | reverse complement strand
GGCGGTTGGACCCGTCATCGTCCCAATGAGAGGCCACGCATCGCGCGGGGCAAGCGGGGTGGTACCGCGGCTTAAGGCAACCGCCGAGAGTCGTCCTCGCTCGGGCGATGTACGAGGAGCAACAATGGGTGCTAAAGGCCACTATCCCTTGGACCGTCAGGCGCGCGTCGAGGCGTCGCCGGACTTCCCGAAGATGGAGGAAGGCATTCTCGCCTTCTGGAAGAAGGACGGGACCTTTCAAGCGTCCATCGACAACCGGCCCGCAGGCCCGAACGGAGCCGACGAGTTCGTCTTCTATGACGGCCCTCCTTTCGCAAACGGACTGCCTCATTACGGCCACCTGTTGACGGGATACATCAAGGACGTTGTCGGGCGTTACCGGACGATGAAGGGAAGCCGCGTCGAACGCCGTTTCGGCTGGGACACCCACGGCCTTCCCGCCGAGCTCGAGGCTCAGCGCCTTCTGGGAATCGAG
>NZ_DBHHEV010000009.1:27510-44518 GCF_057238965.1 Peptidiphaga sp. | reverse complement strand
CCCGTCCGATGTCACGCCGTCCAGCGTGTGCTCTTCTGACGTGTGCCCTTCTTGCATGGATTCCCCCGACGGCATGCGCTCTTCCTGCGCCGCGCAGTCCGAGGCGCTGCCCGCCGTCGTCGGCTGCTCGCTCGTCAAATCCCTTGTCCTTGTCCCTCTCATCGGCGATTCGCGGGTTGCCGGGAAAGCGCGAGGCACGCGCGTGATCCGAGCGTCGGTCCGTCTGCGTGCTTGGGGCGTCCAAGTGCGGTATACCCGTGAAATTTTCTATTGGAACTGTAACGGGTCGGGCGCCGCGCAGTCCATCGTGGAGGGATTCGAGTGACGATTGTCAGCGATTCGGATGCGCGCAGCGAAGGGGCGCTTTCCCCAACGGGCTTTTGCCGGGCGGCGCCCGCGGTCCGCCCGCGACCACATCGTGGATGCCCGCAGCGGAATCTCATCGGGATCGTCTATGTTCGATTCATGGACGAACGAAACGGCTCACAGCGTGCACTGATCGTCGGGCTCGGAATTTCCGGCATGGCTATGGCCAAGGGGCTGTACGAATGCGGGTGGGACGTGACCGTCGTGGAGCGCGCCCCCGAACGCCGTCGCGGAGGCTACTTCGTCGGGCTCTTCGCCGTCGGCAAAGTGGCTGCGAAACAACTGGGATTCGACGGAATACACAACAGGGCGCCCAAAGTTCGAGACAACTGCGCACTGGGCAAAAACGGTGAAAAACGTCGAGGGCTCGGCTTCGGCGACCTTCCGGGCGACCCGTGGCTCTTGCTTCGCAGCGACATTGAAAACGCCGCCTACGAGGCGATCGACGCGCTTGATCCGAAGATCGACGTGCGGTACTCGACCGTCCCGACGCGCATCGAGCAGGACGGCGCCGGCGTCGACGTGTGGCTCAAAAACTCTTCGGACGGCACGGAAAGCCGCGAGCGCTACGACCTGCTGGTGGGCGCCGACGGCGTGCACTCCACGGTCCGCAAGCTCGTCTTCGGGCCGGACGAGAAGTACATCCGGCATTTGGGGTACATGATCGTCGCCTCTCAGATTCCCGAGGATCTTCCGGGGCTCGAACGCGGCCAAGGCGCGACCTTCGCCGAGGCCGGAAAGTCGCTCTGGGTGTTTCCCTTCAAGGATCGTCCGGCCACCCTCATGTTCAGCTACAAGTCCGACGACGTCGCCGCCGAGTTCGAGGCCGCCTCGCCTGCCGCTCGAATCCGCGAGGTGTACGGCCCGGTCGCGGCCCCGCCGGTCAAGGCCGCGATCGATCAGCTCGAGCGCGCCGACGAGAGCCTTTTCGACGAGGCTGTGCAGGTCCGGATGGACCGATGGCACAAGGGGCGGGTCGTGCTTATGGGCGACGCCGGATGGTGCCTGACCCTGTACTCGCGGATGGGGGCCTCCACCGCGCTGGCGAGCGCGAATTTGCTGACCGCGATCATCGGGCGGAGGAAGGGCGACGTCGAAGGGGCGCTCGAAGAGTGGGAGGCCAGGTCGCGTCCGTTCATCAGGCACTACCAGAAAGTCGGTGCGCGCAACAGGGCTTTCTTCACTCCCGCGGGCAGGGCAGGCGGGACGGCGCGCGCCCTTGCCATGTCGGTTTTCAAGCGCCCATGGGGGCGTTCGCTGCTCGCGGCCTTCGTCGGAACCGGAAGGAAAGGCAACAGGCTCATGAAGTCCGTCATTCCCGCGCGGGGGCGGATTTCGCCTTCCCAGCCGCGCGAATAGGCGGGGGCTTTCATCTTTTCGGCTTCCGATCGAGCCCTGCGGCTCTCGATCCTGGGCCTTCGGTCCGTAGGGGCCGGCCGCCGCCCAAAGAGAATGACGGAATTCATTGAAAACCGTACTATCTGCGCCTTGCCCATGTCGATGTCGGAAAGTAGCGTTGAACCATGAGCAGCTGGCCCCTTTCTTCGGCGCGCGTCGGAGCCCTTTGCGTCGCTGCGGTGCTTGCTCTGGCGGGCTGCCGCGGATCGGACGCGGGCAATTCCTCGACGGAACCGGGGCAGTCCCCGAGCGCGGAGGCTTCGACGGCGCCTGGCGCCCGCGCCGGGGCGAGCGAGCACAAGGCAGGCGCCGGGGCGAAGCCGACGGCGGCGCCCTCGGGGCATCGCGGGGCTCCTTCCCCCTCGGGGGATTTCACGAAGGCGGCGGTCAAATCGGAGGAGCCCAAGCTGTCCAACCCTTTCGACTCGCTTTACGACCGGGATTTCGGCCTCGCGGCTCTGTCTGCCGACCCTGCGGGCGCCATGGAAAAGCCTGCGGTCGCGGAGGGTCTGAAGAAATCGGCGACGCTCGATCCCGCCAACAAGACCTTCGTCTATCGGGCGACGGACGCCGGCAAGGCCGGGGGCGACTTCGTGCGCCACGACAACTCGCACAAACAGGCCTTCAACGCCGACAACACTCGTTTCATCGCGCGCGACGGGCAGGGCGCCTGGTACCTCTACGACGCCGCCACGTTCAAGCAGATCAAGAAACTCGGCGAGCTCAAGGGCAATTGCGAGCCGATCTGGCACGCTTCGGATCCGAACCTGCTGCACTTCACTTTGCGCGACGGCGGGACCACGTGGTGGACGTACGACGTCGAGGCCGAGAAAGGCGAGGTCATGTTCGACTTCTCCGGCAAGACGCCATGGTCCCAGGCCACGTCGTTTTCGACGAAGGGCCGGGGCACGGCCAGCGCCGACGGGCGGTATCTCGCCCTCACCGCGACGCGGCACGACGAGGCCACTCAGACCAGGAACGTCTATGGAGTGGTCGTGCTCGACGTCAAGGACAAGCGAATCGTGGGCGCGCTGGATGCGAGGAACTTCCCTAAGCCCGGAGCTTTCCCAGACTATGTCAGCGCCTCGCCGAGCGGCAGGCACGTCGTCGTCTCGTGGCCGGGGGACGCCGGAGGGACCCGCGCCTACACCCGCGACCTCAAGGACTCTTTCGAGCTTCCGACGACGTCGAAGCACGCGGGCATGGCATACGGCCCGCAAAAGCAGGACTATTACGTATTCGCCGACTACGGCAAAAACCAACTCTCCGCCGTCGACCTCGACTCCCACGAGCGGATCGGCCTGCGCAGCCTTTACCCCGCCAAAGGCGAAAACTACACGTTGGACATCAGCGGACAGGCGTACGACAAGCCCGGGTGGGCCGTGGTTTCGACGTACGGGGAGAAGAAAGACGACGTTTCAGACGAATCGGCGCCCCAGGAGCGAGCCGACTACCGGAAGGTGTGGCTGGTCGAGCTGAAAGCCGGCGGACGGGCGCTGAGCGTGGCCAACGTCCGAACGAACGCTTCCGCGATCGGCGGTTCATCGAAGGACGCGGCCCCCCAGGCGGCCGGCGACCCGGATTTCTTCAAGCCGCAGGCGAGCGCCTCGCGCGATCTGAGCAGAATCGTCTTCGCTGACAACTTCGGTCAGGGGCCGATCGAGAGCTACATGGTGGGCCTTCCGAGCTGGGCCGTCAGGTGACCCAGCCGGACGGTTAAGACGCACCGAGCGCCGCCAGGGCCTCGCCGGCCTCGCGGCAAAGGGGTCGCAGCTGCAGGCAGGGCGTCCGCCGTCCCGCGCCTTCCTGCGGCCTCACTCCTCGTGCCACTGCCAGTCCATGACCCGCCACGGGAGGTCGGCGAAGAAGGAATCGAGCCGCTCAATGTGCGGGTTGAGCACGGCGGCCACGATTTCCGGGTCTTTGTCGCGGTAGGCGCCGGGCAGGCCCAACGCCTCGTAGTCGACGTTCAGTTCACGCGTCGCCTCGCCGCCGATTGAAATCGCTATGCCGTTCGAATCGGTTGCCGCGCATCGGAACTCCGTTCGGTCCCAGGGGATCTGCGCCGTCGTCGGCGTCGCGGCCTCCGTTTTGCGCTCGACTCGGTAGACGCACGACGACGTCAAGAGGAAGCCCGCGGATCCGGGGCAGTCCATCCAGGCGAAGGGCACGCCCTCGACTTCGTCCTTGAGGGCCCTGAAAGCCGGCCAAAACCAGTTCGAGTGCGCGGGTTCCGAGCCTTTCTTGCGAGACAGGTCGGGCAGATGGACGGCTGCGGCGTTGGCCGGGTCGAGAAGAATGAAGTCCACCCCGTGGCGGCGCGCCGTCTCAGCCCAAATGCCGTCGGCGGCTTCGCAGCAGCGCCTGTACTCGGCCTGGCTCGCCGAATTGCGGGCGAGGACCCGCCGCGCCTCCTCGAAAAGGATGCGGGAGGCGAACCGTTGGGGGCCGGGAGCGTGCGAGGCCTTCGGCGCAGGAGGTTTCACGGCATCGACGTGCGCCTTGTATTCGGCGAGCGTCTGCGCCGGCAGCAGGGGCGCCAGATTCTCGGCGAGCCAGCTCAAGTCAGGGCGAGGCCAAAAGCCGGCCGCCTCGAACACGGGGGCGGGCGAAATCGCGAAGCCGTAGACGGCGCTCAACAGACTCCCGTCGTTCGAATTGCCGTTTGACGGTTCGCCCGCAAGGATGGCGCCCAAAGCGCACGAGGCAAGGAACTGCTCCCATCCCGTGTACAAAGCGGCGATTTTCCCTCCATAGTGTTCGATCGCTTCCGTCGCCGCCTCGTCGTCGATGAGCTGCGAGCTGTAGGCTGCGGACAGCAGAAAGACGACGAAGGCGTCGCTCAAGCCCAAGGGGCCGCGGTTGTCGGCGACCGCCATGAGCCACGCGGGAACCCTCCACTGCGTGGAGGAGGCCGCGTGGCTCGCCTGATCGATTGCGAGGTTCGCCGGCTGGAACGCGACGCCCTCTTCCGCGCTCTCTTTCGCCTTCTTGACGCCGAGCTTTTCGAACGGGCCCAGGCGCGGCGCGAGGGCGCGGACCGAATCGAGGGTTTGCGTCGAATCCGGGATCCGCGGCGCAGCGGAGGCCTGCGCCGCCTCCTCGACGGAGGCCTCGCCTGCGCCGTCGGACCCGGAAAGGTACATTTCTTTCGCGGCAAAGGAAAGATCGTTTGAAATGCGCGCCTCGTCGGGAAACCTTCCGTAGACGTCGGCGATGAGCCGCAGTGCGGACGCGCCGCCTTCCGCCGGGGCCTGCGCACCTGCCGCGGCAAGCCTCCTCATTGCGCACTCGGCCAGGTCCTTCATCGCCGAACTGCGGCTTTCGGATGCGCGCCGAGGCGGCGCGACCGACAGCAGGTCCTCGGCGATCACTTTCGGAGCGAGGGGCGTGAGATGATGCAATTCAAAGCGATACGGCGCACTCAACAACATGTACTCGGACTTCAATTCCATTTGCCTTGGCTCGCGCTTCTTTGTTGTCCGTCCTTGTTCATGATCCCGTCCTTGCTTCCGGACCCGAGAGCATTCGGCTCACTCGCGCGGAACCTTGCCGAGGGCCTCGCCTTTCGGACGAAGGCGACGGCTTCCTGGAGACGACGGGCTGACCCGCTTCATCGTACGTATGCTTTCGCCTCTGCGCAATGCCGGTCTGCTTGAGAAAACACGGTCTGCTCGGGAAAGACGGCATTGGGGACGCGTGGACCTGGAATTCGACTGACGCGAACGTTGAACGATGGCAGGGAGGGTTCGAGATGCGGAAAGGGCCGAGTTCGGGATGTTGCAAGGGCGAAGTCCGGGATGAGACGGGCGTGGACTTCGCCCCAGCCGTTTGTTTTCCGGGCGGGGCGTCTCTAGATAGAATGCAGGAAATCTTCGCCCCATCCGTTTCGGATGCGCAAATGAAACTTGACGGCAAGCGGGAAGGAATGAAGATGTACGAAAACAGCGGCTACGGCGGCGGTCATCCTGGATATGATTGGAATCGGCAACAGCCGGGCGTTTCTTACGCCAATGCCCAGGCGCCCGGTCCGGTCGGAGGAAGCGCGTGGGGCGGCAAGAAGCCTGCGAGGCGCTCACGTGGGGCACTGGGGGTGGCCGGATTCTGGGTTTCCGCCTCCGCTTTGCTTGTGAACGTCGTAGCGGTGCTTCTCTTCAGGCAAGGCATCCATGACCTCTTTGAAGCGCCGCTCGCCGATCCCGGCGCGTTTCCCGACGACGGCATGGCCAACCTCTTCTTCCTCATCATCCTGATGATGTTGGCCGGGATATGGGCCATTGCGGGTTTTTCTCTGGGAATCTCCGGCTTGGTTTTCTCTTCGAAAGAGGGGGACGCGAGAAACAAGGCTTACTCGATCCTGGCGATCGTTCTCAGCGTCTGCAACCCGATCGTAATATCGATTATGGCTAATTATTTTGTTTTCTAGTCTTAGTGATCGCTCGCAGGCTTCCTTGCGGCTCCCGATGTTTCTGACCGCTTCGGGCCGCCCATCGACATTGCCCGGCTCGGGGCGGGCTCATTCGTCGAATTCTGGGATAGCCACGGTTCCGCCCGGCCTGATGCGGGCGGTGTAGTAGGCCTCCGGTCCGCCGGCCTTGTAAACCACCACGGCTTTCATGTCGCCTCGCCCAGCCTTTACTTTCCCTCGGTGGCGCCGCACGCCTGCGACGCAGCCTCATCTTTGTACGCTTCGCCCCAAGATTCAAGGGCGGCGAAGACGGGGGAGAGGCTCATACCCAACTCCGTGAGGGCGTATTCGACCCTGGGCGGGACCTCGGCGTAGACGGTTCGCGTGACCAGCCCGCAATCGGCCATTGCGCGCAGATTCGATGTGAGCATCTTCTGCGAGATTCCGCGTACCGAACGCTGCAATTCGCTGAATCTGCATGCGCCCTTGAGCAGGTCCCGGATGATGAGGATGCGCCATCGGCTGGAGATGAAGCTGAGCGTAACTTCCACCGGGCAGTCTGGGAGGCCGTCCGCGGCTTGATCTTCCCGAGGGGGTTGCGCCTCCTGAGGATTGGGCCGGGAATGCGTGTGCGAGGCATGGGCCGGTGTTGTCGGGGCGGGTTCGAGCGCTTTTCGTTGTGGGCCTGGCTCGTCTGACCGGGCTTCCAACGGCTGCTGAGCTCCCGCTGGCGGGGTCTGCGATGTCTGCCGAGTCTTGGACGGCTGCCGTTGATTCCTGTGCGTTTTCGACGCCGATTTTCCGTTTGTATTCCGCATTAGTCACCTGTGGGTTCCTACAGCACTTTAAAGTGCCTTCTTCCGTAACGATACTAAAGACTTTAGCCTGATTCATGATTCAGCAAGTCCATTCGAAGGAGCGTCATGAAAACAGCCGCAGCTGAAACACCCGAAGCCGGAAGGTCCCGCGGGCCGTTGAGGATCGCCGTCATCGGAGCGAATGGAAAATCAGGGTCCCTCATCGCGCGCAGCCGCTGGCTGCTGTGATGGCCGACGGGCTCGCCCCGGCGACTGGGCGCAGGCCCCGGCGGTCGGGTCTAGGTTCGCCGTAGGCGCATGGCGGCGTGCCCGAGGCGGCGGCGTTCGCTATGACGACGCGATGCGAAACGTCAATGCTTGAGTTTGACCGGCACCGCCCCTTGGCCTTGCGCGTCGAGGATCGAGCTGAGCAGGCCGGGGAACCTTTCGTCTAACTCCTCGCGCCGCAGATGGACATAGCATCTAGTCCCTTCGGCGCGTGTGGCGGTGATCCCCGCGGTGCGCAGCACCTTCATGTGGTGGCTGAGCGTCGATTTGGAGACGGGCGCGTCGAACTCGCCCCATTGCCTTTCGGATCCGTCCGCGAGCAGGCGAACCACGCCGAGCCTCAGCGGGTCTGAAAGCGCCGCGAGCACCGCGGTCAGGGGCACGTCTGCGAGGTCGGGATGAACACTCCTTGCCATTCCTCTAGTATTGCACTACCGTATGTTCTATATTCGTCGAACATCGAATAAAGGGTATGTTGAAAATGAACCACACAGAGAACGAGGCGCACAGCCGCAAAAAGACGGCGGAAGATCCGAAGGGCGCCGCGGACGCCTCCGAGGCTGAGACGGGTAGGGCCGGGCACGGCGAAAAGCCTTCGGCCAACGAAGCTGGAAGTCCCGCGGGGAGAAGGCGTGCCGGGCACGGCGGACAGTCTTCGGCCAACGAAGCTGGAAGTCCCGCGGGCGAAAGGAACGGCTCGGGAACAGCGCGCCCGGCCGTGATTCTGGGCGGCGCCGTCGCCTTCCTCGTGGGCTGCGACTCCATGGTCGTAGCCCCGATCGCCCCCGAAATACTCCAAAGCTGGGGCGCTTCCGCCTCGCTCTCCGCCCTCCTCGTGGCGGCATACGCCCTGGCGTACGCGGTCACAAGCCCTTTCTTCGGGGCGCTGGCGGACTATCGGGGCCGCCGGCCGGTTGCCGTCGCGGGATTGGCCGTTTTCGGGGCGGGCACGGCCTTGACCTTCGCTGCGCCGAATCTTGCGACCGGCCTTGCCTGCCGCGCGCTCGCGGGGCTTGGCGCGGGGATGGTCATGCCGACGGTCTTCGGCGAGGTCGTCAGCCGTTCGACGCCGCAAACGCGCGGCGCGAATGTCGGAGTAATCACGGGCATGCTGCTGTCGGCCACCGTCGTCGGAGTTCCGATCGGGTCGCTTCTGGCCTCCGCCGTCGGCTGGCAGTGGGCCTTTCTCCTTATTGCCATTCCCGGCTTTCTCGCGATATTCCCGGCGGTCCGGGTTTTCTCCGGCGTCGCACCGCGGAAGGCTGACGGGCGCGCGGGCGACGGCGAATCCGCGACAGGCGGCGGGCCGCGCGGCGGCGCCTCGGCCGCCGTGGCAGGAATGCTGAAGGCGGCGCTGACCCATCGCGGGCTTCTTCTCCTTCTGCTGAGCACCGGTCTGTGGCACGCGGGATTCGCCGTTGCGTACACGTCGATCGGCGCGTTCTACGAGGACCGCTACGGCTTCGGGGCGGCGGAAATGTCCTGGGTGACGCTCGCGGCGGGCGCGGCGGGAATCGTCGGCGCGGTCGTGGGCGGGCGTCTGCTCGCGCGATGGCGCGCCGCCTCCTATACGGCGGTTGCGGGAGGCGCCGCCGCCCTTGGTGTGACGGCGGTCGCCTTCTTGCCGGGCCCCGTGGCCGCAACTGTGCTCGGGCAGATGGTGTGGAGCGTCGGCGTCGTCTCGGCGCAGCCCGCATTCATGACTCTCGCCGCCACTCTCAACCCCCGATTGCAAGGGACCGCATTGGCGCTCAACAGCGCCGCTCAGTATTTTGCGCAGTTCGTCGCTTCGTCGGCGGGGGCCGCGATCCTCACGGCGACGGGCAGCTTCGCGTGGCTTGGCGCAGCGTCCGCGGCACTGGCCGTGCTGTCCGCCATATTCATTCGCGGCGTCCGCGCTCGTTGAATCCGCGGGGCCCGTGGGGCGCTCTCGGCGCGGGGGAGCAGGCCGTCATTCCCGATCGAGAGCGTCGAGAAGTTCGCGTTCCTCGGCGTCGCTCAGCCCCGAGTGCCCCGCGCAATCGACGGAATTCTCCAGCGCCCAGGCGAGCAGGTCGGCGTAGGTTTCGCGCGCGGGCCGCAGCTTGAGGCCCGCCTCGAGCGCTCTCCCGTTCGACGCTGCCAGCATTCCTTCCAGGCTGGGATCCGGCACCCACAGCGGGAGGGACCTGGGGCCGGCCCAGAAGCCGACGCCCCGGGCGAGCAGCCAATCCGCCGGAGTGCGGACGACCTCGCCGGTGTGGCCGGCCGCCGAGCGAATCTGCTCCAGGTGTTCGCCCAGCGTCGAGACGTTCCCGACGGCGTTGAAGACTCCGCCGATTTCCGCCTCGACGAGGCGGACGATCCACGCCGCGAGATCGCGCGCGTCGACCATTGAGAACGCCTGGCCGAAGGCGTCGGGAACGAGCACGCGGCCCCGCGGATTCGACGGCTTGGCGAAGCGGAGAGGCCAGTATGCGGCGCGGTTCGTCGGGTCTCCGGGCCCCGTGATGAGCCCGGGGCGCACGATCGTCGAGCGTTCACGGCCGAATCCCGCGAGAACGGCCTCCTCGCAGGCGGATTTGGCCCGCCCGTAGTTTTCCTGGGAGGCCTCCTCGCCTTCGGGCAGGGGAGGCAGAGTCGGTTCGTCTTCGACGATCCCCTTCTTGGAAGGGTCCGCGTAGACGTTCAGGGAGGAGACGAAGACGAAGCGCTTCGCCGCAGGGGCGAGGTCGCGAACCGCCCGTTCGACAAAGCGCGGATCGCCGGCCACGTCCACGACGGCGTCCCACGTCCGCGCGGCGACGCCGGCGAGGGCGTCGCCGCGGGCGCGGTCGGCGTTGACCAGATCGGCTCCCTCCGGGATCGCATTTCCGCGGGCCAGGCAAACGACAGAATGCCCGGCGGCCAGCGCGGCCGCCGCGATCGAATGCCCCAGCCAGGCCGTCCCTCCAAGAATCAGAATCTTCATGGCCCTGAGCTTACTGAGGACAGGCGAGGGAAAGGCGGCTCGGTTCTCTGAGGGCGAGCGTCGGTTTCAATCGGTAAAAAGGCGGAGCGCTTCGAGGCGCGAGCGCAGTC
Organism: Peptidiphaga sp.; assembly: GCF_057238965.1. Taxonomy (NCBI): domain Bacteria; kingdom Bacillati; phylum Actinomycetota; class Actinomycetes; order Actinomycetales; family Actinomycetaceae; genus Peptidiphaga; species Peptidiphaga sp. The sequence continues at coordinate 34,201 of NZ_DBHHEV010000009.1, read as the reverse complement.
TGCAAAAGAGAGATTCGGTCAGTGAAATATTTTCAGTCAGCTCGTGGCGCGCCCGGCGGCCCACTCGGCCACGCGCCGAGCGCTCTCGCTTTCGGATATGTCTTCGACCCTGGACATGATCGACCATCGCACGCCGAACGGGTCGAGAATCGAAGCGTAGCGGTCGCCGGAGATGAAGGTGCTCGGCTCTTCGCGCAGGGTCGCGCCCGCGGCGAGGGCCCGCGACACGACGTCGTCGACGTTGGGGCAATATAGGCCCAAGGAATAGCAGGCGCCTTCGGAAGGCGGCGGGACCAAACCGTACTCGGGATTGGGTTCGCCCACCTGCAGCTTGCCCTTCCCGAAGTCGATCTCGGCATGGACCACCACGCCGTCGAATTCCGTGACATCGACTATCCGGGCGTCGAACACCGAGCGATAGAAGTCCAAGGCCTCTTCCGCGCCGATAATGGCGAGGAAAGGGGTGAGACTTGTCGAACCGTGCGGGATTCCGTCGGTTGTATGCTCTCCTGTGACTCCAAGTTCGGTCATGCTGCCAAGCATACAGGGTGCGTCGGTTTTGCACAGGAGGCGGACCGCCGTCGCAGTCTCTTCGCCTTGTTCCGGCAAACCCCTCGTATTCTCTCGTTTTCAGCAGGCGTCAGCAGTCGCCGTCAGAACACCCTGGGGCGACGCGAGCCGAGCTGCGCTTAGATTCTGGATAATGGCGGCATGGTAAACCGAAGCGGCAGGGGCTGTGAAAGCCGCCGGGATCGCGCCGGCAAGGGCAGCGACGGGAACGCCGGCGGGCTTGAGTGCGACGAAAGCCGTCTGGGCTCCGGGGGCGGGAACGCCGACGGCCAGAAATGCGGCATGCGGAAAGGCGAAGCTGGCGATGCCTGCGGGGACGGCAAGGGCGCGTCCGAACCGCGAGGCGTCTGGCGGCGCGCGACGGCGAAGGCCAGACCCGGTTGGGCGGGCGGCGTCGACGGCTGGACAGAAGACTGCCTCGTCGAAGTGTCGGTGAAAATCGTGCCGTCAGGGAGCGCTCGAGAGGCGGTCGCTCCACAGATTCCGACGGAGGCCTGCGCCCCGGCGCCGTCAGCGGGCGTCTGGAAGGCCGTGCGCGATGCGCTCGACGCTTGGATGCTCGGGCTCACCCCCGACCTGGATGGCCGAGGGCCTCGCGAAGCCTTCGGATTGTGGGGAGGGGCGTCGGTCCGACGCTGGGAGGATTCGGGATGCGTGCGCCTCTCGATCCTCTCGGGCGGACAGGACGGGCCTGACAGCGTCGAGTCCGTTTACGACGAGGCCGAGGAGGCCGTGCTCGCCGTCGACCCGAGGGCGAGCGTCCTGTGGATCCAGGACGTTTACCCGGGGCCGCCCCGGTGAAGCTGCGGAGGGGGCTTCTCGACGGAGCCCGGCAGCGGCGCTTTTCACGCGGCGGGGCGCGCTTTGGACGGGCCTCCCTTCACGCGGGGCTCTGCTCATGCGGCGGGCCTCCCTTCACGCGGAGAGCTCCTTCGCATGCGCGCCCGCATGCGCCTAGATGAGGACGCGCATCGATATCTCCGCGGTTCTGTCCTTGGGGAGTTTGTTCACCCACGAGGGCGAGGCCGAAACGCGGGAAAGGCCGATGAAGAGCTTCTTGCGCCATTTCCACATCGAGCGTTTGCTCCCTTCCATGATGTGGATGTGGGAGAGCATGAAGAAGGCTTCGTCGTCGAGTTTCCAGGAAAGCTTGAGGGTCCGCTGGCCGTGGCGGATGGTCTCCGTCAGGTCCCGTTCGTCCATGAGTACCTAGCGGACGGTCAGATGCGTGACGCCTCGCACCGGCGAGGCGATCTCGTCGAGAACCACCCGCTTCGAACGGGGAACGTGCGGCGTGGGAAGGGTCTTGATCGAGACGATGACGACGTTGTCATGCAGCACTCGGTTGATCTCTGTGTTCTTCTTCAATGCGAGGGGCGTGGTTGTGAGCATCGAATGCGGGTAGATGGCGGTTCCGGGGATTCGCCGAACGGCGGAGGACGCCAAACCCCGGAGATACTCGGAGAGGCTTCCCTCGCCGGCTCGGCGCGAATGCGTCACGAGTTCCTCGCCGCGCCTCCACGTGGTCATGACAACGAGCATGAACGTCGCGATCAGGAGCGGAAGCCAGCCGCCCGTCGCGATCTTCGTGACGTTCGCGGCGAAAAGCGGAAGTTCGACGGCCAGGAGCACGGCGGCGGCCAAACCCGTCGCCCACGCGGGCCAGCGCCAGCCCGCCCGGGTAAGCAGCAACAGGAGCGACGTCGTCAGAAGGAAGTCCGTGGTGACCGCCAGTCCGTAAGCGGCGGAGAGCCGCTCGGAGTCCTGGAAAATGAGGATGATCGATGCGACGGAGGCGAAAAGCAGCAGGTTGACGGCCGGAAGGTAGATTTGGCCGGACTCCGTCGCCGAGGTGTGCTTGACCTTCATGTGCGGGAGGTAGCCCAAGTGGGAGGCCTGCCGCGCGATCGAGTACGCGCCCGAGATCACCGCCTGCGAGGCGATGAGGGTCGCCAAGGTGGCCATGAAGACGAGGGGCACGGTCAGGCTGCTGGGAACGAGCATGAAGAAGGGATTGCTCAGCGCCTGCGGCCTGTCGATGAGAAGGGCGCCCTGGCCCAGATAGCACAGGGTCAGAGAGGGCAGGACGACGGCGAGCCACGTGCCCTGTATCGCCCGGCGTCCGAAATGGGCGATGTCGGCGTAGAGGGCCTCCGCCCCTGTCACAGCCAAGACGATCGCGCCCAGAGCGACGAAGGTGGTTCCCGGGTGGCGCGAGATGAAGGAGACGGTCTCCACGGGGGACAGCGCCACGAGGATGCGCGGGTTGCCGACGATGTGGGGTATCCCCATGCACGCCAGGATTCCAAACCAGGTCAGCATGATCGGGCCGAAGACCTTTCCCATCTTCGACGTTCCCTTGCGCTGGGCCAAGAAAAGCGCGGACAGGATCGCGAGCGCCGCCGGGACGACGTATTCGGCCATATGGGGAAAGGTCACCTCGAGTCCTTCGACGGCGGAAAGGACCGATATCGCGGGGGTGATGACTGAATCGCCGAAGAACAGGGCCGCTCCGAAAACGCCGAGGAGCGCGACGGCGGAGGCGATCCGGCCGGGTTTCAGGCTGCGGCGGACCCTTGTGGCGAGGGCGAGGATTCCGCCCTCGCCCTCGTTGTCAGCGCGCAGAACGAAGCACACGTACTTGACCGTGACGATGAGGACGAGAACCCAGATGATGCAGGAGATGACGCCGGTTATGTCGTCTTCGTCCAGGCGCACGGCGCCGCCGTCGAGCGTGAAGACCGTGCGCAGAACGTATAGGGGGCTGGTTCCGATGTCGCCGAAGACGACCCCCAGGGCGGCCAAGCCGAGGCCCGCCGATCCGGCGTGCGCCGCGGCGCTGCCTTTCTTGCGCGAAGATGCGACTTTCATGCGGGCTATCCTACGCCCGGACCCTCCGGTGCATCCCAATCGCAAGCGTCCGCCGCCCGCCTAAGGCGGGCAGGGCGCCGACCGGGGCGGGCGGGGGAGTGGGGCGAAGACCGGGCGAAAGCCCCCCTTCACGGGGTCGGCTCACCGGCGCTTCCGGCCGGTGAGCCGATTGGCGAGAGAGGCGTCACAGGCTTTCGCGGGTGATCTTCACGAGCCAGAACTCGGGTCCGTCGGCGAGGACTTCGTAGGCGAAGGAGCCCGGGAGCTGCTCGACTTGGGCGAGAAGCGGAGCGGGCAGGTGTCCCGCTTTGATCGTCAGCGCAAATCCCGGGCTCAGCGAGGCCAGGGCGCCGAGAATTGCCGCGTGGCGGACGAAATGCGGGATGGCGTGGACGTCGAGGACCTCGTCCTCGGAGGTGTCGAGGACCTTGTAGGCGGACGCCGGCGTCGAAGCCTTCGCCTCCGCGTTCCCGGCTTTCTCGCCGTGATCGTGACCGCATCCGCAGGTATGTTGGGACATGGAACCCTCCTTTGTTGAAACAGCTGTTGAAACGGCGCAACGATTCTACGCGGCGAGGCGAAGGGCGGGCGCGGTGCGCTTCGTTTTCAAGCTCAGCGCGAAGCGCCGGGGCGGGCGGGGGATCGCCCGAGGCGCGCGACTTTAGTCGGCCTTGAGCCTGTTTTCAACAGCCATCGCCTTCCATTAGGATGGAAACAAGTGTTCTGCGTATGGAGGATGAGGAGTCGTGAGCACTCAGATTTTCCCGCGCGGCGATCGGCTTCCCGAGGGGATGTTCACCGGCGCCGCCTACATGCATCCGCTTGAAGACAATGACCTGCTCAATGCGGGCGCGGTCACGTTCGAGCCGGGGGCTCGGAACAACTGGCACGCCCATCCCGTCGCCCAGCTCCTCGTCGTGACCGCGGGAGAGGCCCTCTACAAGGAGGAGGGCAAGCCGGCCGTGCGCGTCCGCACCGGCGAGAGCGCATACACTCCGGCGGGAGTGCGCCACTGGCACGGGGCTGTCCCCGACGCCGAAATGACGCATGTCGCCGTGACGCTCAAAGGCCCCGACGGGCCCGTGGAATGGAGCAGGCCGGTGACCGACGAGGAGTACGCGCAGGCGGCGGCCGAAGCCGTTTGACGGGAGAGGCGGCTGCGGGGCTGTGACCGGCGCAATGGAGATCGGCGGGAAGGCGGCTGGCGGGAATGCGATGCGCAAGCTCGCCGAGTCGGGTTGGGTTGCCGCGCCGTCGGCAGCGGCGGCTTTGTCGAGGGCCGGCCTCCCGCTGCCCGACGTCGGATACCTGGCTGAGGCGTTCGAGAAAACGGTCTGGAAGGCCGCCGAGGATGCGGCCCGCAGCCTCGCCGAGCGCTTTCGGACGGCTCGATTCTCCGACGCAACGGCGTTCGCGCCGCTTCTCGTGCCCGATCCGTCGAGATTCGATGTGCGCGTCCCGGCGCCGGAGGGAGCCCGAGCAGATCAGCCCGAGGTGCTCAAGCCCGATTTCCTGGACGGGAGGATCGGCGAGGGAGTCGACGCCTGCGACGAGGGAGACGCATGGACCCTGTTCGTCGCGGCGACGTCGCCGGCGGGTGTGGCGATGGGCAGCTATGACGACGTCGCGGGCGCCCCGTCCGAGGCCTTCACCGTGGAGGGCTTTGACACACGTTCCCTCATGATCCGCCAGCTGTGGGGCGCCCTGACCTTCCAATGCGGCCGCGAGATGCCCGACTCGGAGCGGCGCGAGGCGTGGACGTTCACCGTGTTCGCGGGGGAGGCGCCGGTTGCGGGCTCCGTTGTCTCGGGGACCGTGCTGCACGGCCAGGTCCGCCAGCGCCTTGGAAAACCGACTCGCGGCATTTCGTCTGCGAGGGTGCGCCCCGCTGTGAGGATTGCGGGCGCCCGAGGCTGAGGGCAGGCGGGCCGGGCCCGTCCGGCGCCGCGGTCAAAAAGGCCGAAGGCCCGCCCGGCGGCGAAGCGCGTGCGCTTGCTGACGTCCGCGGTGAAAGCCGTCTGCGGCCGAAGAGGCGCCAGTGTTTTCGGGTCTCCCGCTCCGAGGCCAAACGACGTAGACTGTTGGCTTCAGTCCGTATGAAGTCACGCAAAGGGGCGCCCATGGGCAACTTCGACCTTCACAACCTCCCGGATCAAATCGTCGCCGTCGTCGCGACCTTTGTTCTGTGCCTGCTTCTCGGAGTCGAACGCCAGTTCCACCAGAAGAACGCCGGCGTTAAGACGCATGTGCTCGTCGGCCTCGGCTCGTGCCTGTTCACGCTCGTCTCGGCCTACGGGTTTACGCCCCCGGATGCGGCGGGCCTGGACCGTTCCCGAATCGCCGCGCAGATCGTCTCGGGCATCGGCTTCCTCGGCGCGGGCGTGATCTTCGTCAACAACGACACCGTCAAGGGCCTGACGACGGCGGCCACGGTGTGGGTGTCCGCCGCGATGGGGATGGCGTGCGGCGCCCACATGACACCGGTTGCGATCGTCGTTCTTCTGCTGCACTATGCCCTCGTCTTTTTGCTCGGGCCGCTTTCGAACAAGCTTCCCTCGAGTCACCGCAACAACCGGACGGTCATCGAATACGAGTCCGGACACGGCGTCATGCGCCGAATCCTCCTGACCGCCACCCGCCACGGATACCGGGCCACGGTGAATTCGACGTCGTCGATCACGACGGAGGAAGGGCCGGGAATGCGCGTGGTCATGCGTTTCGAAGGCCCCTATCCGCAGGACGCCCTCATGCGTGCGCTGTCGGAGGTGGAGGGCGTGCAAGCCGTCGACGTCGTTGAATCGGGAGACCTCGACTGAGGCCGCCAAGCCTTCCTTTCGGCAATCGGCGGTTTCTCGGCCGGCGCGCGTTCGCATGCCGTCTGAGTTCAGGCGAGCGGCGCCGACGTCGGCGGGCCAAATTGCCTCCGACGGGGCACGGCGGCCTCCGTCGGCTTTTTGGCGTCAGCCCAGCAGGTCGCTGACGACGTCGAGGTATGGGTACTGGGACCAGGCGGAGCGGTCGCCGATGACGTAAAGGCGGTCCTTCGCCCGGCCGACCGTCGCGGTGATGAGATTGGGGTTCTTTGTGACTCTCACCTTCGCCGCGGCCCGGTCGGGGTCGCCGCCCAGGACGAGGATGACCACCTCGGAGCGGCCGCGCGGCATGCTCTGAATCGTCCCGGTCCTCAAGCCCGGCCAGTGTATTGAGGAAAGCATTTCCAATTCGCGCGCCACCTGGGCGAATGGAGTGG
>NZ_DBHHEV010000009.1:18444-27500 GCF_057238965.1 Peptidiphaga sp. | reverse complement strand
CGATTTCAAGGGGCGGTACATGGCTTCCGGGATTGCCGGCGGGTATGTCGATCCATGCGCTTTGCTGAATCGACGTCGGCGAGCCGGCGGCGCCGGCGAAAAGCAATCCGTCGTAGGCGATCGCATTGACGATCGAGTGCATCGGCTCTGAGCAGCGGCTCTGCACGCGCAGCGGGATGCCGACCCACAGGCCAGCGGAGGGCTCGCCGTCGGCTCGCTTGCCGGTGTGCAGGGTGGTGCCGTAGCTGCTGACGCGGTCGGCGAGCGTTTGCACGGAGGCCCCCGGGGCGAGCCATTGGGCCGTCCCGTACATCGAGGCGATCGACATGCTCGTCTTCATCGGCACGGCGACGGTGGGTTCCAGACGCAGGGGGTCGCCGATCGCGACGGTTCGTCGAGCCCGGGCGAGCGTTCCCACCGCCATCTGGGGTCTGACCTCGGCCGCTTCGTCGACCGCAAGCCATCCGAAGGCCTCGCGCCCGATCGAGTGGAACATGCGCGCCGCGGCGGTGAAAGTCGTGCAGACCAGGGGAACGGCGAGGAACAAAAGCTGCCACGCGGCGGTCAGTTTCTCCGGCTCGAGGTTGTTCGGGCAGTTCCCGGCGACGACGTCGGTGGCCGCATCAAGCCCGGGATGGGTGAACTCGGCTGCCGCGCGCAGAAAGGCGGCGTGCAGTTTCAGGGCGGCCAAGAAAAGCTCCGAGCGGGCCTCGTCGAGTTCGACGTCGAGCCAGGGCGTGTTCTGCTCCCGCTCGGCCTCGCTCTGCGGGGCCCCGGGATAGGACTTTCCCCACAGCCGCCGATCCTCTTCGCATTGGCGGGTGAGCCTTGGGATGTCAGCCCGGATCTGGGTCAATTCCTGTTGAATCGCACTGACGCGGCGGGCGCGGGCGCGCACGAGCTCCTCGGCCTGAGCCAGAGCCGCATGGGCGAGCCCGTCTGCCTCCGCCGCGGCGGCCTCCCGTGCGCTGAGCTCGTCGTAGCGTGCCTGCCACCCGCGCTTGGCGCCCCCTCCCGATCCGATCCTGCGGAACAGCCCGGGCTCTTCCTTGCGTTGGCTTTGGACGAGCGCGCTCGCTGCGCGAAGCTCGCGTTCGGCGGACGCCGCCGCGTCGATGAGCTCGGGAACCGAGGCCTCCGCCTCCCGCAAATCCGCCACCGCAACGTAGATCGCGTCTTCGGCGCGGGCGAGGCGAGTGGGGAGCTGGGCGAGTGTGTCGCGCCGCCTTTCGGCGTCGACCCGCTGCTGGAGAAGCGCTTCGACCTTTTTCTCCACCTCTGCGTAGGCTGCGCATGCGTTTGCCCAGTCGGCGAGCCGGAGGTTGTCGCGCCGGATCGTCTGCTCCTCAAGGATCGCGTTCATCCCCGCGACGCCTGCCGTTCCGTCCGCGAACCAGTAATCGCGGCGGAAGGCGGCCTGCTGCGCTTTGGTGTCGAGCTGGGCGGCGACCATCGCCCAAGCGCCCGAGGCGTCGGAGGCTTCGCCGTCCGAAGGCCGGTCCGCGGAGGGGGAGGCTGCGGCGCTCTCGCGATCGCCCGGGGCCCCGGCAAGGGCGGGCGATTCGCCTCCCATGCCGAGCGCGGGCGAATCGGGCGAAGGCGCCGAGGGCGCTGACAGGGCCGTCTGCGCTGAAATGGCCGACGCCGCAGAAAAGGCTGACGCAGCGGACAAAGGCGAGGCGGAAGACTGCGACGCGGCCTCATCGGGGGACGATGCCTGGTCCGGCGAGTCGGAGGACGGGGCGGGCGCAGCCGAGGCGGCCGAGAGAGCGGAGTCTGCCGGGGGCGCCGAGGCCGCGGGAGCGTCCAAGCCCGCGAGCGCCGGATCGCCTGCCGAATCGGACTCGGCCGAAGCGGGTTCCTGCATCGGCGAATAGGGGGCGTTCGACCCCGGGTCCGTTGAAGTCGCGGAGTCTGCGGACGGCGCGGATTCTACCTCCGCCGCATCGACCGTCGCGCCGATTTGCGCCGCGTCGGCGGCCGCGCTTTCGTTCGTCGGCGCATCGCTTTGCGTCGACAAGGCGGAATCCTCCGGCGCCGCGGCCTCTGCCGACGCGCCCGCCGACGCGGGAAAGCCGAACCCCGTCCGGTTCGCCGACGCCGCGAGAGCCGACGCCGCAGAAAGCCGAGAGCCCGCTGAGGAAGCGGCGGCCGAGGCAAAGGAGAACGCCGGATCCGAAAACGCCGGATCCGAAGAGGCCTCTGCGAGGGAGGGATCCGCCTTTCCCATATGGAAAGCCGATTGCTTGACGGCAAGCTTGGCGTTGCTCAGCAGCGAGGCGCCGTCGGGGCGCTGCTTGGGCGCGAAGGAGGCGATGTCAATCGGCGGGAGAGATCCGCCGACGTCCTCCGAGGAGACCGAGGGCAACGGGAACCCTGCATTCGACAGGGCCGTTGAGTCTATGAGCAGAGAGTCGTTCAGCGGCAGGCCGGCGAACGGCGAGTTGCCGGACCGGGCCGAAGCCGCCGCGGAGGCCTTCTGGCCAGAGCCCGCTGCGGCGGGGCGTCCCTCGGGCCGGGAGGCCGCAACGGTGCGGCCGCGGTTGACGTAGGCGGCGAGGCCTTTGAAGAACGCGTCGCCCGAACGCCATTTTTTCGCCACGAAGGAGGGCGAGAGGAACTCTTCGGCTAGGGTGTCGGTCGGCCCGGCTGACACGACGACGGTCTCGAAACCTGTGAGCTCGGGCTTGAGCTGGGGAACCTCGCGGCGGGAGGCGCCGTCGTCCCACGTGTGAATCGTTCCGGTGAATGCGTCCCTCGGATCGCGCAGACGTGACAGCCTGCGCGCGCGTTCGACGACGTTGCCCGCCAGGATCTCGCGGACGACGGCGGCCTTGCCGGTGCCCGGCGCGCCGTTGATTGCGAGGATCCCTCCTCTGTCGGAGAGCTCGTGCATAGCGCGATTGACCGCGAACTGCTGGTTGCGCGAGAGGTGCAGGGCAGGGTCGGCGGGCCATCTGCCGGCGGGAATGCGGGTGGCGCTGAGCCGGGCGTCGATAGCAGCGCTGCGCTTGCGCATGTCGTGTCGGCGGGCGGTGTTGACCGCTCTGTCGGGCGAAAGGAAGCGCGAGAGCGCCGTTCCGGCGTCGTCTCGGCGAATGAGGTCGCTGGCGAGGGCGATCTCGTCGAGGAAGGGGCTGTTGAGGCTGTCCTCCTCGCCCACGTCGGGGGGAAGGCCGTGCGCTCCGGGCGCGCCGGGCTCGCGGACCCTGACGCTCTTGATCCGCACGGCGGGCCTTGCCAGCGAAGGAATTCGCGTCACGCCGGCGGCCGATTGGGCGATTGCGACCAGTTCGGCCAGCGAATCCGAGGTTTGCGGGGACGGGTGGCCGTCTGACGAACGCCGAGCTTCGAACGTTCGAATCGAATTGACAAGCTCCTTCGAGCCGGCGTCGAAACCGAGGAACCACCAGGGAACGATCGGCCCGGGGTCGCGGGCCCGCCCCACTCCCCACGCGGCGGAGGACAGCACGGCGGTTTCCGGCAGGACGCGGCCAAGGGAATCGAGCTGAACCGTGGCGCATGCGCTCATTCCGCGGACGACGGCCAAATTGTCGGTTGAATCGACGAAGATCGATTCGAGCTCGCGAGCGATGTTCTCGGCGGTGAAACACCCCAGATAGACGGTGTGACGCCACTCTCCTTCGAATGCTTCGGCGTCGGCGATCTCCTGCCAGGGCAGCATCATTCCCGGGCGGAGATCCAGAACCTGGTAGTCGGGGAGGGGCGCTTGCACGCCGGTGCGTCCCTTGCCGCGGCGTGCCTCCGCCCCTTGGTAGCGGTGGAAGCGAACGGGCAGATCGGCGTCCTCCGCTGCGTCGTCGGGCGTCTCGCCCAGTGCGGAGGAGGGCAGCTCGAGCTGGGCGCGCCAATCCTCGCCCTGGCGCCGCCGACCATTGCGCCGCGACCTCCGTTTGCGTCCGGTGGGCTCGGGAATGGGCTCGGGGCTGAACTGCTCGATCAGGTTCCACGTAGCGAGGACGCTCAGCTGCTCGTCCTTGAATCCGTGCATCCCTTCTGACATACCTCAGCCTATCTTCCGCCGCGCGAAAATCCGCGCAGCCCTAGGGGAAATCTTACTTTGTGTCACGCCAAGAGCGCGGGCTGAGGCTTTCTAGGCCGGTATGGGTTGCAGCAACCCTTTTGAACTGGGGTAAACACGATCGTGTCCTTCCAATTTTGCGTGATGTGACGGTAATGCCGCCTCCTGATACACCATGATAATAAACGCTTGCGGCAAGCGCATGAAGCGACCCGCTAATCTACTGAGACGGCTGTCGTTTTGGTGCCGCAGGTAGCGATGGTGTTATCCGTGTCTTTTACCTCAGCGTACCAGCTAAATGGGCGAGTGATTCCCGGAATTCGGGTGTACGCCTCCACAATCGTCAAATATCCGTGTTCGATGACCACGAAATTGTCGTCTTCGACGGGAAAGACCTTCTTGCCGTTGAGGTGCCCGGCTGAAAGAACTCCGTTCGCCCCGTCCTCGCCGAAAAGCGTGACGACGTAGCCGAGGGTGTCCGGCGGCGTGCCGACGCCGTCCTCGTACACGAAACGCGCTGAGTACTTCGTTCCGTTGCCTCGAAAGACGACCTTGGAAACGGGGGACTCGGCGCCCGAGACGGGCGTGCACTCGACCGACGTCGTGAACGCCCCTGTCGATTGGGGCGACGACTGCGGTTCGCTGGGACTCTGATGGTCGCGCGAGGGCGGGGGCGCCGGAGTCGACGTCGGCCTTTCGCTGGCCTCGACGGAGGCGGGCGCCGACGTCGCAGCCTTGGATTCGCTCGATGAGGGCGCTGTCGATGGCGCCGAGGACGCCGAAGGCGACGTCGTTCCGCGGGTCTGAGGCGAGGCGGCGGTCGAAGCGATCTGCGTCGGCGTTTGTGATTGACTTTTCTTGCCGTTGGACGATCCTGACGATTCGCATGCGGTGAGCGCCACTAATAAGGCCACCACGGTGGCCGCTCTTACCAGTCTCTTCGGCATGTTCCCTCCTCTGTGGCGTTGCTTTCTGCCTCCGCGTGTTCAAGCGCCACTCCTCAATATTGTTACCGCCAAGGAGACATTGTGTCATGGGTACTATTGCCCAGGGCGGGTGTGTGCGAGGTTTATTCCGCTAGACGGCAAGGAAAAAAGAAGGAGTGTTAGCTCCGCCAAATTGAGGGCGAATTGCGCGGGCCGTCTCCCTAATGATAATGTGCTTAGCTTGCGAATCCTTGAAAAGGGTCAGCAGTCCCTGCGCCGGCCGCTCAGCCAGCCGGTGAGTTTCGATCCCGCCCCTTTTGCCAGGTTTTTCGCCCCTTTTTTGAGATGCCCCTGGGTTTCTTCTCGATGTGCGGCCAGCAGTTCGGCGATCCTCGCCCACGGGATGGCCCTGCGAATGGCAGAGCACTGGCTGGTCAGTCGTTTGCGGCGGTTCGCTTCCTCGACGGCCTCGTTGAGTGTGGCGGCGTCTTCGCCCAGGGCTTCTGCGATCCACAGCATTCCCTGCGGCGACGTCGAACGATTCCATCCGACCCGGGCTTCGAGCGAGCGCCTTTTGCGGGTGGAGCCGTCGGGGGCCTCAAGGTCCTCGTACCAGCTGACCATCGACTGTTTGGGGCTGGAATACCAGTGCTCTTCCGCAAGCAGGCGGTCGGAGCCGGACCTGCGCGCGTCATATTGGTCCGATATGGGCAGCCCCTCCGGTAATTTGGACAGCACGCGTGAAAAGTCCACAGCGCTGAGGCCCTCATCGCTCATTGTTTTCACCCTAACGGAAGTTTGTCGTCCGATTGGACTTTTGTATGCGTGATAGTTTTGTCTTCATTGGTCTTTGCATTTTACGTCATTTGGCATTGATGAGTCGACAATCTTCACGTCTGTCTGCATGGGCATCATTGTCCGACGCCCCGTAAAAGGAAACTGTCCGAATTGTCGGGGGAGAAACTCGCACGGCGGGGCTTGGCGCCGGCTGTTGGCCGCGCGCCGTTGGCTGGAAGGATCTGAGCGGTCCGAACGAAGCTTGGCGACCTGAGGGAGACCCGAGCCGTCCGAGGAAAAACGGGGCGTTCATGCCATTTGCGGCGACGTGCCCGCACCCGTCTCCGATTCGTCCGCAGCGGTCGCGTTCGCCTGCTGGTAGGCTGACGTGAAATCTCACGGCGGGGCCGCTTCCGCCCAGGGGGCGCTAGGCGGCCTTCGCGGTGAAAATGCAAATGCCTGAGCGGCGACGCTCAGGAAAATTCGGGCGTGGCAACGCCCGGAAGGACCCGGGCGGCGACGCCCAGAAGAACTGGAGGAAAAATGACTCCTTGGCGGTGGACGGCATACTGCCTTTTCACTTTCGCCCTTGCCGCATTGGCGTTCAGGTTCGCCGTCGACCCGCCGCACATGCTGGCTGTGGGAGTCGCCGCCGTCGTCCTCGGCGTTCTGGCCTTGGTCTTCGCCTTGAATTCCGACAACAACGGCGGCCCGCTCTCGTCTCGGGGCAACGACGTTCTGGCTGCGCTCGGATGGGCGGGCGGAGTCGTCGGCCTGGCGTTTTTCCCGCCGCAGCCGTCGTGGGCGTGGGTCGTGGCGATGATCGGCCTTTTGACCGCCATGCAGAGGTACGCAGGAAGGCAGTGGTACGGCTAATCCACGACGACGTCGGGCTCCCCGCTTCGCGGCAGCAGATCCTCCTGTTCGGCCCACATCCGCCACCACCTGCCGGGGTCGCCCTCCCTTCGGGCCACACGTTCGCGACGGCGTTTTTCGTCCAACTCAACCCAAACGGCGAGGTCGACGAAGGGCCGACACGGGGCGCTCGCCGCCCCGCATCCTGTGAGAATGAGAACGTCAACGGGCCCCGACGGCGGAATGCGAACCTCCTCCGCCCACGCGCCGCGGTTCCAATCCCACGTGCGCGCCGTCGCGCGCCCTCGGGATCGGACGGGCTCGAGAATCTGGGCGGCGACGGTCTCGACGCCGTCGATCAGGCCGTTCCAGCCGCCGATGAACGACTCGACTTCGATCGCAGCGACGGCAGTGCCCTCCTCGCGGAGCTCCTTCTCCAGTTTTCCCGCCAGGGTGGTCTTTCCCGCGCCCGACCTTCCGTCGATCGCGACTATGAAGGTTGGCCGCGCCGCCGCCAAGCCCGTCGTCGCCAAGCCCGTCGTCGCCGAACCCGTCGTCGCCGAACCCGCCGGCGTTCCCGAAGCCTGCTCTTCTGCCCGCCTGCGTTCGTCTGTCAGCGAGCGAATGAAGCGAGGCGCGTCCGCCGACGAGACTCGTGCGGGATTGCTCTCGGGCATGTCGGCGTTCCTTTCTTTGGGATCGATCTTTGACGTTCCACACAATTATGTGAGGCTTACCTTACTTAAAGATATCCTTGTGTATATGTCACAACACACGCCCCTTGCGGAAAGCGAATCCGACCGTGCGGACGTTCCCCGCGTCGTCATCGTCGGAGGCGGTTTCGCCGGAATTTCTGCAGCGCGCAGCCTCAAAAAGGCGAAGGTCCGCATTACGCTCATCGACAAGAATCCCTATTCGACCTTCCAGCCGCTCCTCTATCAGGTGGCGACCTCCACTTTGAACCCCGGGGACATCACGTACTATCTGCGCGCGATCCAGGCGGGGCAAAAGAACCTGAGGGTCGAACTGGGCGAGGTCACCGCCATGGACCATTCGGCCAGGACGGTCACGGTCGACGGCGCGAACGCCATCCCGTACGACTACCTCGTTGTGGCGACCGGCGTGGCCGCCAACTATTTCGGGATTCCCGGCGCGCGGGAGAATGCGCTGCCGCTCTACACCCGCGGGCATGCGCTCGATGTGCGCGATCGAATTCAAGGGCTTCTCGACGCCACGGCCAAACGCCCGGGCGCGAAGATCCGAATGGTCGTCGTCGGCGGCGGGCCCACCGGCGTCGAGACCGCCGGTGCGCTCGCGGAAATGCGGAACAAAGACGTTCCCGTGCTTTTCCCGGAAATCGGGGCCGACGGGATCGAGGTTGTCCTCATCGACATGGCCGACCGCCTGCTCGGGCCGTTCGACCCCAAGTCGTCCGAATACACGAAGAGGGCGCTTGAAAGGCGCGGCGTCAAGCTGATGTTTCGGACCGCAGTCAAAGAAGTGCGCAAGGACGGCGCCCTCATCGCCCCCGTCGGCGGCGGGGACGATGACTTCCTCGAGGCCGCCGTCGTCCTGTGGGCTTCCGGCGTGGGAGTGCCCGAGGCGGTGAACTCGTGGGGCCTTCCGCAGAACGCCCGGGGGCGCATACTTGTCGATGACCGGCTCCGGGCAGTGGGTTTCCCCAATGTCTTTGCGGCGGGCGACGTCGCCTCGATAGGGGAGCGCGGGCTGCCCCAGCTCGCTCAGCCGGCCAAGCAGACGGGCAGGCACATCGGCAAGGCCATCCGCGCCGACCTCGGCGAGAAGAAAGATCCGGGCGCTTTCAAGTACAAGGATCTCGGCATCATGGCGACGATCGGGCGAGCCGCGGCCGTGGCAGAGATCAAGCATTTCCCTCGGATGAAGGGCTTCCCGGGATGGATGACGTGGAACATGGTTCACATCGCCACCCTCATGGGAGGCCGAAACCGGTTGGCGTCCATGGTCAACCTCGGGACGAAGTACGTCACATGGCGCAAGAGCCACTCGTTGATCGTCGGCGACATCTCCGACGTTTCCAAGGTCGCGGGAACCGAAGGAAAGCCACTTTCCGTAGCGCGGTCTTTGCGTTAGCAGGCCTTCCGTCTTCGCGTCAGGGGCGCTCCCGCCTGGATTTGCGAGGGGCGCCGGGGGCGGCTGCATCCCTGCGAGAGGTTCTCACGCGCAGTCGTCAGTCGCTGGAGGCCTCGGCCTCTTGGGCGTCGATCGTCTCCCGCAGCTCGGCCAGCTCGACCATGTCAGAGGCAGCCCCCAAAAAGTGCACCCCTCTCGGTTCGACGGCGTTGCGAATCGAGGCCGTCGTCGATTCGACCGTCAGTCTGGTTGGTCCGTACCCTTGGATGAAGTAGACGAATTCCCGTCCCGAAAGCTCTTCCGCCTTGGGGTGGGTTTCCAGCCGCTCCAGCAGGGTCCTGGCC
>NZ_DBHHEV010000009.1:1248-18434 GCF_057238965.1 Peptidiphaga sp. | reverse complement strand
CTGCGCTCATCGTTTCCGTGTAAACGGGCGAGCCGAGGACTATAACGTCGGCAGCGAGCATCTTCTCCAGCACGACGTCGAACTCGTCGTCGTCGAAGCTCTGGCCGAAAAAGCCTATGCGGTAATCGACGAGGTGGATCTGTTCGCTTTCGAGGCCCTCGAGCAGGGCCGTTCCGCATTCGACCGTGGATCCGTCCTTTTTGGCGCTGGCATTGATGAAAAGATATCTTCTTGGCATTCCGTCCTCCTTCGACTCATTGCAAGTCTTTTGCCCGCTGCGGGTCTTTCTGCCGGTTGCAAGTCTAACGGCTGGCCCGCGGATGCTGCCCTCCTTCTCGCGCAAAATTGGATTCCTCTCAATCTCAAGAGAGTGCAGCCTTCGAGCGGACCGGCCCGCGTGCGGCTCGTGCGCTTATGCGGCTGAAGCGCTCATCAACGACGGAACCGACCGGCCCGCGTGCGGCTGAAGCGTCCTAGTGCGGCTAAAGCGTCTGCGGCGTCTCTTCAAGGGCTGGCAATGCGTTGCGCGAGACGCCTGTGTCGGCATGGGCTATGCGGCGAGGAGGGGCGCGGGGCGGCGACGGCCATTTGGGCGGCCGCCGGAGCGAAAGCCGATGCCGCCAATGCCCTCAAAGTCGCCTTCTTCCTCAAAGTCGCTTTCTTCCTCGGAATCGCAGCCTGTGCGGCAGGGCTGGAGTGTGTCTCCGCTGTGCACCGGGGCCCGGTCTGCCGCGCTTGGCGTGAGAGATCTATAATCCGTATTGGATTGGAGGAAATTGAGAATCCACTCTGGATTGGGACAGACGGCGATCGAGGGTCTGTGCCAGGTCTGAGACCGAGGAGCCGTCTCAGGTCTGGGGCCGAGTGGCCGTCCCATGCCTAGGGCGGCCGAGGGGCTGCTTCCGGTTCAAAGGGATCGAGCTTTCAGGAGGGCTCATGGCAAGGTTGGCGACGTACGTTTCGGGCGCCGGGGGATCGACGACGATCGTGGCCCTCCACGGCGTGACCGACAACGGGCCGTCCTTGGCGGGAATTGCCCAGAGGTGGAACGGCGAGCGCCGAGTGGTCCTCGTCGATTCGCTTGGCCACGGGCTTTCTCCACGGCTGACGGATGCCGAGCTGGCCGATCCTCTCGGCGCGAGCGTCGAGGCTGCCATCGACGTACTCGAAGAAGAGACGGCGCATGTCGCTTCCGGGAAGGCCGTGATCCTTGGACATTCGATGGGAGGCGCCATTGCGACTGCGGCGGCTGCGGCGCGCCCCGACCTCGCTGAGGCCCTCGTGCTCGAGGATCCGGCGTGGCTCACCGAGGAGCAGGCTGCCGCATACAAGGCCGGAGCGCAGGCCGAAATCGTTCGTTTAGACCGAATCGCGGCCAATCCCGCCGACGCCGTGAAGCAGGCCGTCACGGACCGTCCGAGCCGCGCCGTCGGCGAGCTGGGGGCGTGGGCCGTCGCCAAAGGGCAGGTTGACCGCGCACTCGTCGCAGCAGGGGTCGTGGGGCTGACGGTTCCGCGCACGCAACTGGCCGAGGAGATCGCCGTTCCCTGCCTATTGATGACTGGGGATCAGCCAGGCGCGCTTTTCACCGAAGAGGAAATCGCCTCGATTCTGGCCGTCGGCAATCCCCTTCTCAGGGCGACGACGGTCGCGGGTGCGGGCCACTGCATCCGCCGCGACCAACCGGAGGCATTCTATCGGGCTGTCGAAGCCTTCCTGGGCGACCTGCCGAGTTTGGGAGCGTAACCTGCCAGTTTTGGAGGCGCAAGCCGTGAAACCCGGCGAGGCAAGCTCGCCGACCGCGAGAATGAGCCGGTCATCCTGGAAGGAGCGAAGGGGGCGGGAACATCGTCGTTCCCGCCCCCTTCGCTCCTTCCTTTGGGTCGCCGCAGGCAAACCGGTTAGTTGACGCTCGACTTTCCGAGGGTCACCTCGACCTCCCGCTGGGAGCCGTCTGCGCCCGTCACACTGAGCTTGACTTTGTCGCCGACCTTCTTCTTTTGAACGGTTTTGGCGAGCTCGGACGAGTTCTCGACGGCCTTGCCTTCGATCGCCGTGATGACGTCGCCCTTCACAATCCCGGCTTTCTCAGCGCCAGAGCCCTTGACCAGGCCGGTGACCTGTGCTCCCGACACCCCGGCGGGCGCCTCAGGAAGGTTCGGATCCCGCTGAGGGTCCTGGCCGTCTTGATTTGCCTTGCCGATCGACTTGACCGACACACCAAGGGCCGCGTTGCGGCCGATGACATTCCCGTCGTCGGCCTCTCCGTTGCGGATCTCCTTCACGGTCTCCATGACCTTCGAGATGGGAATGGCGTAGCCGTTGATCTCCTCGGATGTCTTGCCCGTCGAAGCGGCGGTGTTGATTCCCACCACTTGGTTCTCGGCGTTCATAAGCGGCCCGCCGGAGTATCCCGAAACCACGTCGGCATCGGTCTGGATCAACCCGGTCAGCTTGTTCTTGCTCTCGTTGTTCGAAGCGCTTTGAGCAGTGATCGAGCGATTGAGCGCCGTGACCGTGCCCTGAAGCTTGGTCAGGTACCCCTGGCCGTGGCCGTTGCCGACGGCGTATACCGTGTCGCCCGAGTCCGCGGCCTTCTTCGCGATCGAAGCGGCTTTCAGATTCTTCGACGGATTCTTGATCTTCAGCACGGCCACATCCTGCGCGGCGTTGTGCCCGACGACCTCGGCCTTGTACTGGTCATTCGTGTTCGGGTCGGTGACCGTGACCGTCGTAGAGGCTTGAACCACGTGATAGTTCGTCACAACGATGCCTGACTTGTCGACGACGACTCCCGTTCCGGCGCCTTCGCCGCCATTGAGCTCGGAGTTCACGAGGACGACGCCGGGGGCGGAGTTTACGCGCTTTCCTTTGGCTGCGCCGCTGGTGCCCTCGCCCGTGCCGTCTACGGGCGCCTGACCGGGGACTTGACCCTGCGGGGGCTGCTGCGTCTCAGGAGCGTTCGGCTGGACGGACTGGGCGTTCGACTGGTTCTCGCGGTTCTCGATCGCCATTCCCGCGAGGCCTCCCAGGACTCCGCCCAGAACCACTCCGGCCAGCGTGGAGGCCACAAGCGCCGCCGTGGACCACTTGTGGCGTTTGCGCTTCGGCGACGCCGGAGCGACGGCTGCCCCGTTCGGGTGTCCGCCCATTGACTGCTGGGCGGAAAAGTCGCCCCCGAACTGCTGTCCGAACGCGTTGCCGTCCGCGCTTTGCCCGGGAAAGCCGGCCTGGGCCTGAGCGGGCAGACCTTCTGTCGCCGGCAGGCCCCTTGTGGCCTGGCCTGAGAAGGTCGGTTCGCCGAGCCGGGCCCGAGGGTCCAGGCGGTCGGCGCCTTGGCGCTCCTGATAGTCCCGCAGGCGCGGAAACGCAGGAACAGCCGATTCCGATGCCGACGAATCCTCATCCCGGTACGCCGGCCTTTGGCGCGCCGCCCCGAAGCCGTCCGCCGCATAGCGCGGCAGGGATTGGGTCGGTTCGACATTCTGGGGGCGGAACTGTCCCTCGGCGTCCTTCTCGCTCAATGTCCCCTCCTAGAGGATGCGTTCTCTGTATGTCACGAATAAGTTAACTGCCGGCAACATGGGGGTGCCGGAACGTTTCCTGGGAAAATCCAGAGACCGATCGTGTGAGTTTCGTCTTTCGGCGATCTCGCGCGGTTCCGTCTCGCGAATTTCCCGCGGTCACTTGACAACGGTGTCCTTGGTCGGCTTGCCGCTGAGGACTTCGGTTTTCACACGCATGACGTCGGATATTGCGATCGACTCGGCCTGCACCTTGGAATCGATGTAGTACCGCGCATTCATGCCCAGGGTTTGGCCCGTCTTGGGGTTGACGGTCGGCCCGCCGGAGTATCCGGGAACCATGTGGCAGCTCACCAGGAAGGACATGCCGTCGTAGGTGAAGTTGTCGATCGTCGTCGTCCCCCGGTTGCGTGCGACTCCCGTTTGCACATGGCCCGAGGCGGCCGTGGCCCGGCTTTCCGAATCGGGAAAGCCGAACATGACCGCCGGATCGCCGGGGGCGGGGGACTTGGCCGCAGGCGTGATCGGCGTAAGCGGGGGAAGGCCGTCGACTTTGAGGATGGCGACGTCTGTCAGCGGGCTGTAGCCGATCAAACGGGCGGAATGCGTGCTCCCTTTCTCGGGAATGTAGACCGAGAAAGTGGGCGAAGGGTGATTGACGATATGGTAATTCGTCGCAATGATCCCTGACTGATCGAGAATCATTGCGGCGCCCCGCATTGTTTCGCGTCCGTAAGTCGTTGTTATTCGAGCGAGGCCGGCAATGCCGTTGGTCGGCGTGGGAGTCGGCTCGGGAGACGCGGGCTGGTAGAAGTTGGGCGTCTTGCGGGCCGTGGGGGAGGGCGGGGCGGCCCCCTTTGCCGCCGAAGGGGTGGCTGTGAAACCGGTGGACCGATTGACGACCGACTCGACCTTCGGACTTGCCGACGATTGGGAGAACGCTGTGGTAAGCCCCACAAGGCCGATGGCAATGAGCGCAAAGACGCAGAATATCGCCGCGGCTATCGACGAGCGAGGAGACTGAACGTCCTCTTCCGGCCGAAGGTTGGCGTTTGTCAGCCACGATGGCGCTCTCGCCCCCTCCTGCGCCTCCTGCGGCTCAGCGCATGGCGCGTCGTTCGCTCTCATCTAGTGTTCTGTCCTTTGTCCGTTACATGTCCTCTCAACACTATAGCCTCCAAAGGCGACGCAACGCTGCCTGGTGATGGTTGTCATTCTGCCCGAGAGGCGAAAATTTAAAAGGGGGCGAAAGGGCGCCGCAAGCGATGTCGCTCGCGGCGCCCTTTGCTGAAAAACCCGCCTGTCAGCCGGAGGCTCTGCTTGTCGGCTTGCCTCCGTCCGTCTTGTCAGCCTGCCGGCGTTTGTCCCTCCGAG
Source organism: Peptidiphaga sp. (assembly GCF_057238965.1). Classification (NCBI taxonomy): domain Bacteria; kingdom Bacillati; phylum Actinomycetota; class Actinomycetes; order Actinomycetales; family Actinomycetaceae; genus Peptidiphaga; species Peptidiphaga sp. The sequence continues at coordinate 13,536 of NZ_DBHHEV010000009.1, read as the reverse complement.
CCGTCTGTCCCGCTCGAGCTCTGCCCGTCGGTTCCCTGAGGCTGGCTCGAATCCTGCTGGCCGTTTGACCCTTTCTGCTGTTGGTTTTGCTTGTTCTTGGTGGCGTTCTTTCCCCATTTCGAAGATTTCTTGCCGCTGGATCCCTGGTTGCCCGAGCCCTGCTGATCGCCTCCCTGCCCGTCCGACGGCGGCTGAGGGCCTCCGCCGCCCGGCGCTTGGGGCATGTCGCCCGACGGCGGCTGGGGCCTGCCGTTTCCGGCTTTGCCTGTGCCCGAATTCCATCTGCTGTTGCCGTGCGACGGATCGTCGGTCAGGGCGTTCACTCCCGCCATCGTCGCGCCTCCGATGACGATTCCAGCGACGCCGGCCGCGGCCAGCGCCCTCGTCGGCCATCGACGCTTCGCCTTTTTCTTCTCGCCGACGGCTGCCGCGGATGAGCCTGCGGCTTCGGCCGAATCCGTGCGGTCGGCGCCCGCCTCGACCGGCGTCGCTTCGGTGGCCGGAAGCGATGCCGTCGCGATTGATGCGTCGTCCGCCTCCGTCGCCCTCGGCGCCTCGCTTGCTTCCGGCGCGCTCGAGGGGTCCGAGGAGCCGAACGGCCGGCTGGCCCCCGTCGGCCCGTGGGCCTCAAAATCCGCAGAATTCGTGCGGTTGTCCTTGTCGCTCACATTCTCCTCCAAAGAGACTGTCTTGTTTTGACATGACTATTTAAGTGGAGTTTTCGTGGCGTTTTTATGAAGTTTCCTGTGAATTATTTGTGTGACGTCTTTTGTGGATGGCAGGCGTTCGATTTCGGAACGGGCGTCAGATCCAGCTGGGCAGCCACATATGCAACTGCCAGAAGCTGTGCGAGATGTTCTGCCCCGTCCACAAGGGGTACCAGAACACGGCCGCGGCGACTATGACCGCCGCAACCAGGCCGACGAAAAAGACCCCTGTCATGCGCTTGGCGGGAGGTTCCCACCACTGCTTTTGCGGCGGGGCGGGCACATTCGGGTTCGGCGAATGGAACTCGGGCGGCGCAGTGGGCATCGGCGAATAGGGCCCGGGCGCATGCCAAGAAGGGGGCGCGCCGGTTTCGATCGCGTTCGCCTCGCCTGCGTCCGGCGCGAACCGACTTGTCTCGTCGCGCTCGAGGTGCGGCGTCGCCGCATCGGAAGGGGTCGCTTCCGTGTTCGGGGTCGGCACAGGCATGTTCGGCGGGTACGCGGTTGCGTCTGGAGAATCGTCCGCCGTGTTCGGGGCGGGCGCAGGCGCGCCTGGAAAATGCTGTGCAGCCGCGCTCGGAGGGAACGCCGACGTCGCGTTTGGGGCCTGGGGAGCCCCGGAGGGAGACTGCGAAACCGCGCCCGGCGGCAAGGGCTCGTCGCTGAAGCGGACGGCGATGGCATTGCGGAGTTGGGAGCGCACGCCGTTGCGGCGGGGAACGTTCTGCCGCCAAACGGGGCGGGCAGGACTCGAGACTAAGCCAAAGGACAGGCGAGGCTGCCCGGAGTGCGCCCGTCCGACGATCTGGGCGGCCACGCCGACGGCGAAGGTCAGCGCCAAAACGACGTAGGGCAGGAATGCAACGGCGTAGAACTGGAAAATTGTGCGGTTCGTGTAGGAGATCCAGGGAAGCCACATTGCGCCGTACCCCGCGAGTATCGCCCACGCTCTCCAGTCCTTGTGCCTAAACGCGGCCAGGATGACGACGATGAGCGCCACAAGCCCAAGCCACCACACCGCCACGTTGCCGATGGACGTTATCGCCTCCACGCACGACTGCGCTCCGCACTTGTTGGAGGCCTTGTCGGCGCCAAGCCAATAGAACGAAACGGGACGGCGCTGGATGATCCAATCCCACATCTGGGACTGGTAATCATGATGGGACGACAGCGTGTGGTGAAAGTGCCACATGTCCTTGTGGTAGAGGATGAAAGAGTTGACGGTGTCGGGGGCTCCGGTCAGCGGGAGGCCTTCGCCGCGTTTGACGGCCTCCTTCGCCAAGTCATGGCCCCACGAGCGGGAATCGGCAAACCAGGGGATCCACGCTGCGAGATAGGCCGCCACTGCCGCCGGAACCAACGCGAAAAAGGCCGGCAGCCCGTCTCTGAACACTCCCGCGCCGAACCACAGCCGAACGCCGGCGATGCGGCGCGCCGAAAGGCTCCATGCGAAAGCTGCAAGGCCGAAGGCGGCGACCGCGTAAATGGCCGACCATTTCACGCCTCCCGCAAGGCCGAGAAAAATGCCTGCCGCGAAAAGCCACGGGCGTCCGATGACGCGAGGCCCCCAGGGATCCGCCGGAACGCGAGGCGCCCCCGGCGCTCCCGATGGAGAGCGGAATTCTCCGTAGGCCACCCGTTTGGCGAGCTTCGCTCGCGAGTGCTCTCGGTCGAGGAGCAGAGCCCAAAAGCCCAGAAGCACGAAATAGGCCAAAATGTTGTCGAGGATTCCCGTGCGCGACATGACGATTCCCATGCCGTCGAGCGCCATTGCGATGCCTGCGAATCCGGCCAGAAGAGGGGAGCGGAACATGCGCATCGCTATTCGGGCGACGAGTATCACCGCGAGCACGCCCACAATTGCGGTGGAAAAACGCCAGCCGACGCCGTTGTCCGATCCGAACAACCATTGGCCCGCGGCCATGATCCATTTGCCCAGCGGCGGGTGGACGACCCTGTCGGCGTTGTCCTTCAAAGCGGAATAGTCGCCTTTGAGGAAGAGCTCGTTCGCCTTCTCCGCTCCCTCCCACGCGCCTTCGTATCCCTTGCGCAGCAAGGAAAAGGCGCCCTTGACGTAGTAGGTTTCGTCGAAGACGATCGCGTGTGGGTGGTTGAGATTCGAAAAACGTGTGACGAAGGCGACGAGGGCCGCGATTGCGGCGGCGACCCAGCCCTGTCTGCGGGTTTTGACGGGGAGCTTCACCCCGACGGGCAGAAGGCCCAGCCTTCCCCGAAGATTGTTTTCGCAGGCTTCGGCGTCCTTTGCCTCCAGAGGCGTGCCGGGATTTCTCCGGGGGTCGGGCCCAGGGCGCCATTTCTGCTCGGCGGCTCCGGCGGGCCCCTGTGCGGGGTGGGTTTGCCCGGGGCCGTTTTCGCCTTGCTGGGTGCTCGGGGTCGTGTCCTTTTCGCTCACGGGGTGAGTCTACCCGGGGCGACTCAGCCTGTGTCGGATGCGTTTGGAATAGTTGTGCCCACGGGATCAGTGAAATAGTTATGCCCATGAGACCAACGATAGTTTTGGCTGCGACGCCGATCGGCAACGACGAGGACGCGTCGGCTCGCCTGCGCAGCGAGCTTGAGAGGGCCGACGTCGTCGCCGCCGAGGACACCCGGCGCCTCCTCAATCTCGCCAGTCGGCTCGGCATCGCGATCCGTGGACGGGTCCTCTCGTTCCACGAGCACAACGAGGCCGGTCGGGCTCCTGTTCTCCTTGACCTTGCGCGCGAGGGGAAGCGAGTCGTGGTCGTGAGCGACGCCGGCATGCCTTCGGTTTCCGACCCTGGATACAGGCTCGTGGCGCTCGCCGCGCGTTCGGGCGCCGACGTCGAAGTGGTTCCGGGGCCGTCCGCCGTGCTGGCGGCTTTGGCCGTTTCGGGGCTGGCCACGGACCGGTTCTGCTTCGAGGGCTTTCTGCCTCGCAAAGCCGGCGAGCTGGCCGCGGCGATCCGGGGGCTCGAGTCTGAGGCGCGCACGATGGTCTTCTTCGAGTCTCCGCGGCGTCTGGGCGCCGCTCTGCGCGTGATGTGCGAAGGATTTGGCTCGGACAGGCCCGCATGCGTGTGCAGGGAGCTGACGAAGGTCCATCAGGAGGTCGCGCGAGGTTCGCTGGGGGAGCTCGCCGAGCGTTTTTCCGGAGAGGTTCTCGGCGAGATCGCCGTCGTCGTCGCCGGTGCGCCTCGGAAGGATGCGGACGTCGAAGGGTCGGTCGCCGAGGTTCTCGCCCTCGCGGACGCCGGCCTCCGGCTCAAGGACGCCGCCGCCCACGTCGCCCGCCGCGTCGGGCTGCGAAAGAAAGACCTGTACGACGCCGCGGCTGCGGCGCGCGCCGTCTGATCCGGCCAAGGCTCCGACTCCCCTTGGCCCTCTCGGATTTCGCCGGGGCTCTCCGGCCCGGCTTGCGTCTTTCGACTTTTCGGCGCGAATGCACGGTTCCCCTCGATTGCAGACGGCCGTCTCAGGCGCTTTCCGAACAATTGCCAAGGCCTCCCTTGCAATTACGCACCATTGTCTTTGCGAAATGGCTTCACAAAGCAAGGCAGTCAGGTTATCCTTACTTTGTCGCTTCTTTTCGTGGAGGTACCTTGAACCCGAATCTGTCGCTCTTCCCGGGCCGCACGTCGGTCGATCAAGAGGTCTGGGATGCCCGCAAACGCTCGTGCGCCCATCGGCTTCTGAACGGCGCCGGCCAGGCGATGCTGGTGGCTTACCGCGAAGAGCCGGCGATCAATCTGACGGCCGTCGCGCACGGCATTGCGGCGGACGGGAGCCTGGTCGTCGCCGCCGCCGATCCCATGCTCATCGAGGTCCTCGCAAGCCGCGACGTCGACGCGATGGACGTTCGCGTGTCGATAGAAAAGGAATCGCCCGATCCGACGGTTGAAATCGTGGCGTCTGCGGTGCATTTCCTGGGAACCGCGCGATGGCTCCCCCTCGAGGAGACGACCGAGGCCGTTGCCGCGGGAGTGCTTCCCGACCGCGTCGCCGCGATCGCTTCGGCCCCGGGGGGCTGCCTCGCCGTCGTGTCGATGGAGCGGGTGCTGCTCCACGACGCGGCCGGAGTGACGCCGGTCTCCTGGGAAGAGGTGTGCCGCCAAGGCTGCGAGGCCGAGGCGGAAGCCGCGGGCGGGGGCGATCTGTTCGCCGACAGTTTCGGTGAGCTCCTCGGTTTGGACGTTCTTTCCTCTTTCGGGTGCGACTCCGTCAATGAGTTGTTCGGCGCGGTCATGCTTGGCATCGTGCCGGGGGCGCTGCTTGCGCGCCAACCCGTGCGGATCAGCTGCGAGCACGTGCAGACCGCGGTTCTCTGCGTCGACATCGACAGGACGGGCTTGACGCTCATGCGCGTCAGCCGCGACGAGGCCGTGACCGCCTTCGTCCCCTTCGCGGCCCCCGTCGTCGGAGGCGGCGAACTCGCCCGTGAGATCGGGCGCCTTATAGAGCTTGGCTCCTGACGCTTAGCGGATCCAGCGTCAGAAGCCAAAGAAAATGCGGGGACCCCGAGTGCGCGGGGTCCCCGCATCGTTCGCTTTGACGGAAGCGTGTGCCGACGGGCGCGTCGCCCTGTCGGCGGCTACCGGGCCTCGAAGGCCGCGCAGGCGGCGTCGGCGGTGACGTCGATGGACGCCGCCGTGCACACGAGGTCGGAATTGTGGACGCACTCGAGGCGCTGGCATGCGCCGACGAGCCCGTTTGCGGCAACTGAACGGCGGGCGTCGAGCTTGGCAAAGGTCGCGCAGCCGCGCTCACCCATCGTCATTGCGACTGTGCAGCCGCCGTTGTTGAAGGAGCATGCGGTTGCCGCACACGTGGAAATCGGTGTCTGGGCCATGATGAACCTCTTTCGGGTAGAAGACGGCGAAGCGGCTCGATCGCCGTACGAAGCTTGAACACCTTCAACCTATGCCCGTTCGGCGGCGGCGAATAGGAAGGGAAGGGCCACCTCACCTTTGCTGTTCCGAGTTTTGCGAGGCTGCCCTAACCTGGCGATTTCTTTGACCTAATGCCGTTTTGCGCATGCAGTGCATTCGGATGTCGTTTTATGCACAAAAAACGTTACGTTAAACGTCACATTCTCTAGCCTTTTCCGCGAGAGCTAGCGGATAAATAGACGGCCGAGCCCTTGCGAAATTCGAGCTTCTCTCCAGCGGGCTTGCGCAGACCGTTCTTGTTGCCGTCAGGCGGCGTCGGAACTGAGCAGCGCCCTGAGCGTGGTCGGCACCCCGCGCTCCGCGTTCGACGGCGCCGTGAAGCGCGCTGCAGCCAAGAGATCCGGATGGCCGTTTGCCATGGCGAAGGAAAGCTCCGCCTCTGCCATCATCTCGTAGTCGTTGAGATAATCGCCGAAAACCGCTGTTTGGGCGGGAGATATCCCGAGAGACCGTTGCAGTGCGCGCAGGGCGGCGCCTTTGTTTGTCCCTTTGGCCATGACGTCGGCCCAGTTTTCCCCGGAGGCGACGACGTCGTGCGAGTCGGCGAAATCCTGGACCAGCGGCAGCGCGAACTTCTTTGCGTCCCGCTCGTCGAAGAGCTCGACTTTAAGGACGTCGTCGTCGACTGCGGTCAGATCGTCGACGACCTGGTTGACGACGTAATACTTCTCGACCTCCTCCAGGAAGCGCGGCTCTGTGGATTCGGCGTAGGCTGAGCGTTTGCCGCATACGACGACGCCGAGCTCCCTCCTGCCAAGGCTGCGGGAGTGATCCACGATGTCGGCAACCACCGATTTGGCCAGCGTTGACGAGCGCACTTCTCGCCCGTCTTGCACAACGAAGCTTCCGTTTTCTGCGATGATCGGCATTCCCGCGAGTTCTTGCGAGAACATCGCGGCGAGGGTGGCGTATTGGCGCGCGCTGGCGGGGGCGAAAGCGATGCCGCGCTCGCGCATGGCCTCTAGAAGCGGCCAGAAGTCGTCGGGAATGCGGCTGTCCTCGTCAAGGAGGGTTCCGTCCATGTCGCATACGACGAGGCGAAGGCTGCGGGCCAGCTCAACTGCCTCCGGAGAAAGCGGGCCGGGCTCGGCGCGGAGCCCGGCGGACTCCGGGTGCGGCGCGTGCGTTTCCATCGGTTTGTCGTTGTCAGTGGGGGGCGTCGTCGATGTCGGAAAAGTCGAAGTCGGCCTCGTCGGCGTCGTCGGAGAAGTCAATCTCCTCGTCGATGTCGATGTCGAAGTCGTCGAGGTCTACGTCGTCCGCCTCGCTCGAAAGGCTCAGCCCGGCGCCCAGCCCGGCCGTGAGCCGGGCCGCGAGATCGGGTTCCTCGTCGTCTTCGTCGAGGTCGCCGTACTGACCCCCGCCGTCGGGATGCGGACCGCCGTCGCGGAGAATTCCTTCTTCGCCGTACGCATCGGCGTCATCCGCGTACGCTCCGTCGGCGTCGGAACCGTAGAGACTCCCGTATCCGCCCCCGCCGATCGCGCCTGCGAGGGACGCTTCGTCGCCCGGAATCGGGGCGTCTTCGTCCTCCTCGTAGAAACCGAAGGCGCCCATAGAAGCCACCTGTTCGACCCCGGCTTCGTCCATCTCCGTGCGCGCGGCGACGCCGAGCTCCTCGCTGACGGGCACGGTCAAATCGGACAGGACGCGCGTGGGCCATCCGGCTTTCAACGCGTCGAGAGCGGTTTCCTTCACGCAGTGAGACTCGGCTATTCCGACCACGTCGACCTCCTCGACCTCGCCGGCGCGAAGGATCTCCTCGAGGAAGCGGCCGTCGGCGTCGCAGCCCTCAAAGCCCGAATAGGCGGCCTCATACTCGCCTTTCTTCACGGAGGCGTCGATCGGCAGAGAGGCGACGGCCTCGTGAAGCTCGGCCTCGGCCGTTCCCGCGAGTGCATGCGGGGGCCAGGTGTCGATGAAATCCGGCTCCTCCGAAAAGTGCGAACCCGGGTTGACGTGCCAGTCCTGGGTGGTGACGATCATCGCGTACTCGTCGGCGTTCTCCGTGACGAAGTCTGCGATCCTCTCGGCCGTCGCGTTTCCTCCCTCGACGGCCAGCGCCCCGCCTTCGCAGAACGTCGGCTGGACGTCGACGATGATGAGTGCCCGTGTTTTGGCCATGTTCTTCCTCCAAATCCCCGTCGCGCCTAAAGACGAAGCGCTTTTCCGATACCGAGAATTCTAGCGGCCCCGCCTCGGTCTGCGCCCGCCCGGCGGATGGGCACGTTTTTCGGGGCGGGCGTCGGAGCCGAGCGCGCCCCTTCCTCCAGGCCGATCGCAGCCCTTCCTCCAGGCCGAGCGCGCCCGACGCCGAACGAATCGGATCCGACATGCCGGATTGAGTCCGACGTCGCGCAATCGCGTCCCTGTGCGCGGAAAGATGAACCGAGCCCCGCGGCGACGTAATCTTATGTCTATGTCGCATATTCTCTCTGCAGTTGCATGGCCTTACGCCAACGGCCCCCGCCACATCGGCCACGTCGCGGGTTTTGGGGTCCCCTCGGACGTCTTTTCGAGGTACATGCGAATGCGCGGCGAGGATGTGCTCATGGTCTCCGGAACGGACGAGCACGGCACTCCGATCCTCGTCGCGGCCGAGGCCGAGGGCAAGACTCCGAAGCAGCTCGCCGATGAGAACAACAGGATCATCGTCGAGGACCTTGTGGCCCTCGGCCTGTCCTACGACCTCTTCACCAGGACCACCTCCGTCAACCACGAACGCGTGGTTCAAAGCATGTTCGAGGTTTGCCGCGACAACGGGTACATGATCGTCCAGCAGCAGAATGTGGCCATCGACCCGGTGACCGGAAACACCCTTCCCGACCGCTACATTGAGGGCACATGCCCCATATGCGGCAGCGAAGGCGCTCGCGGCGACCAGTGCGACGTCTGCGGGAACCAGCTCGACCCCCAGGACCTCATCGACGCCGTTTCCAAGGTTTCCGGGCAGGCTCCGAGGTTTGAAGTCACCGACCACTATTTCCTCGACGTTCCCGCGTTGGCGGAGAAGCTGGGGGAGTGGCTCGACGACGTCGAAGCCACCGGCGAATGGCGCCCGAACGTCATCGTCTTCTCCAAGCACCTCCTGGAGGACGTGCGCCCGCGGGCGATGACCCGTGACATTTCGTGGGGCATACCGGTTCCGGGCTGGGAAGACCAGCCGAACAAGCGGCTGTACGTCTGGTTCGACGCCGTCATCGGCTATCTTTCCGCTTCCGTCGAATGGGCGCGCCGCCGTGCCGCGGCAGGGGAGGGAACCGCCGAGGACTGGCGCAAGTGGTGGAACGACCCCGAGGCGCTTTCGTACTACTTCATGGGCAAAGACAATATCGTTTTCCATTCCCAGATCTGGCCGGCCGAGCTGCTCGCATACAACGGCGAGGGCTCGCGCGGCGGCAAACCCGGAAAGCTCGGACGCCTCAATCTGCCGACCCAGGTGGTCGCCTCCGAGTTCCTCACGATGGAGGGGAAGAAGTTTTCCTCGTCAAAGAACGTGGTCATCTACGTGCGCGACGTGCTCTCCCGATACCAGCCCGACGCCCTGCGTTACTTCATTTCCATAGCCGGGCCCGAGACCGCGGACGCCGACTTCACGTGGGCCGAGTTCGTGCGGCGCAACAATTCGGAGCTCGTGGCCGGCTGGGGCAACCTCGTCAACCGCGCGGCCGCGATGATCGCCAAAAACTTCGGCGAGATTCCGGCGCCCGGGAGGCTGGAGGAGGTCGACGCCGAGCTGCTCGACGCGGTGCGCAACGGCTTTGCGACCGTCGGCGAAAGCATCGCCAACCACAGCCAGCGCGCGGCTTTGACCGAAATCATGCGGCTTGTCGGCGAGGCCAACGCCTATGTCGCGAAGACGGAGCCGTTCAAACTCAAGGCGCCCGAACAGCGTGAGCGCCTGGCTGCCGTGCTCCACACGCTGGCGCAAGCGGTGCGGGACCTCAATACGATGATGTCGGTGTTCTTGCCGCATTCCTCGAATGCGATCGACCGCGTTTTCGGAGGCGACGGCGACCTAGCCCCCATGCCCCGTCTCGAAGAGGCCGAGGACCTCGACGGAGGCGATCCCTACCCGATTATCACCGGCGACTACTCGCCCGTCCGCCCCTGGGCGCCCAGCGAGGTCGTCCCCGGGACGCCCGTGGCGAAACCGACGCCGGTGTTCGCAAAGCTCGATGAAGCCGTGGTCGCCGAGGAGCTTGAGCGCTTGGGGATCGAGGCGTAGAGGAACTCTCATGGGCGGCAATCGCAAGAAGCGGAGAACCTACCCGGATGTGCCCGAGCGCTTGGCCTCGACCATCGTCGACAATCACACCCACCTGCCGGTTCGCGGAGACAGGGACTATGCGGCGCTGTCCTTCGACGTCGCGTCGGGGGTCGAGGAAGGCGCCGACGAGGACCGTCAAGGGAGCATTCCCTGGCATGTCGCCAGGATGGAGGCGGCGGGCGTTCGATGCGCCATCACCTGCGGCTGCGACGTCCCGACCCTTCAGCCGACCGTCGCACTCGCCGAGCGTTGGCCGAGCCTGTCCGCGGCAATCGGCATCCACCCCAATGAAGCGCCCCTTCATCGCGGAATAACTGAAGAATCGCCGGACGGCATTGCCCACGGCCTCGATCCTTGGCACCGCGACCTTTCCCTGGAGGACGCCGTGGCCGAGGTTGCGGCGTTGGCCGTCAGCCCCGACGTCGTCGCCATCGGCGAGACCGGCTTGGATTTTTATCGGACTGCCGCCGCTGGGAGGCAGGCGCAGGAAGAGGCCTTTCGCATGCACATCGAGCTTGCGAAGGACCTCGATCTGCCGATGCAGATCCACGATCGCGAGGCGCACGCCGAGTGCATGCGGGTCCTTCGCGAATGCGGAGCCCCCGAACGAACGGTTTTCCATTGTTTCTCCGGGGACAGGGAGATGGCCGAGGCGTGCGCGGAGAATGGCTGGCACGCAAGTTTCGCCGGCCCGATCAGCTATCCGGCGAACGAGGATTTGCGCGAGGCGTTCATGACGCTGCCGGAGGAACTCATCTTGGTCGAAACCGACGCGCCCTACCTTGCCCCCGTGCCTTGGAGAGGCCACCCGAATGCGCCCTACGCCTCCGCCTATACGGCTCGTTTCATGGCCGACCTGCGGGGCGTCGATGAGGCTTCTTGGTGTGAGGCCCTGGATCGCAACGCGCGGCGGGTGTACGGAGTCTAGAACGCCCGGCGGCCGCCGCCTTGCCCTTCTACGCTTTAGACCGCCCGGAGGCCATCGCCTTGCCCTGCGCCCACACGGTTCGCCAGAGGGGATCCGAGGAGTCGTCCGCCCATCCGTATGTCGCGTTGCTCCTCGCCAGTGCGCCGACGCCGAATAGGACGAGTGCGCCGCCGAGCATTGTCCACAAGCCGGGGCCCACTGAGGCGTTTTGCCCGAGCGCCGCCACTATGCCGAAGGAGGCGAGGTCGACGATCCGTCCGCACGCGATGACTGCGCCGGCTCCGGCTATTGCCGTGGCGGCGCTGCGCTCGCTGTAGCCTCCGGGGCGGCAGAGCGAAGCGGCGACGGCGACGGCGGCGACGAGCACCGCGACGAGGACGAGGCTCTGCACCCAGAGCTCGGCGACGACGTCGAGGAAGGTGAGAGGCTTGGCGTCAGTGATGTAATCGAGAAACATCCCGGCAACTACGGTTATGCACGAAAGCGACGACGTCGCCGCGAAAAACAGCTGCGCCTTTCGGCTCCGGGAGGCGGGCGACTCGAGAAACATGTCGGTCTCCGCGATGAGGATCGGCGCCTTTGTGTATTCGCGCGCCGACGTCGAGGCGACCCTGTAGGCCGCCGGCGACGCGCCATGGCCGCCCGTGCGGCGAAGGTTGGGCGGAGGTGAGCTGGGATAGTCGTGCATAGGTTCGACGTTAGCGACTCGAAACCGTTGTTGCCGCAACGAAACCTGGGGAGGGCTCTACTTCGGGCAAAGGAGTGCCGCACGCGCGAATTCTTCTCCGTTGCGTGCGGCACTCAAGTCGATGTCGGTTGTAAGTTGTTTTGCGCAGACCAGTGTGCTCTAAGGTTCAGATTGCGCTGTCTTGTTCTCGCTCGTTTTAAGCTGATTCGCAGTAGTCAGAGCTGATCTATTCGTCCTTTTGATCTTGTGCCCCGCAAACTCAGTGTCTTCTAAGCGTCACTTGCAGCAATCCGTCGTCACTGCTGAGGCTAAGGCTGCTGGCCTTCCTGCTTCAGCTGTTGACCGTTCTCGTTGAGCTGTTGGCCGGCTTGGGGAAATCCTTGCTGGCCTTGGCCCGCAGGTCCCTGACCCTGGGCTGCGGCGACGTCGAAATGGGAGGCTTTGCTTTCAGCTTCGATCCGATTGGCCGTTTTCTGAACGACGAAACCGGCTATGAGCATAAGAACTCCCGCCACGGTGAAGAGGATGAAGCCCATTCCCAATTGGTCAAAGGGAAAGTCGTCTTGTTTCATCTTTATGAAATCGATGATGCGTCCGGCGACGAATGCGCCTCCCGCCGTCACGCCTGTGCGCCCGGCTGTTTGTATCGATGTGAGCTTTCCTCCCGTGAGGAAGGGGGCGAGGCTGAACCCCAAGACCACGAAAATGGCGGCGATGCTGATGAACAAGCCCACCGTTCTGAACTCGCTGTGTCCGAGGGCTTTGAG
>NZ_DBHHEV010000009.1:0-1238 GCF_057238965.1 Peptidiphaga sp. | reverse complement strand
CGCCCGCCAAGGCGGAGACGAGAGAGAAGGCAAGCCCCGGCGTGGCCCGGGAAAGCGGTGCCTTACCGCCCCCGAAAGCCGCATTGGATGTGTTGTGTGTTGTACTCATAGCAGCATCCTAGTTGAGACCTGAGGGGGCAGGGCAAATGTGAATGCTCTTTCAATAATGGTCCCAGAGGCTCGCAATCCGATTCCCGAGCACTCGCCCGCCCCCGTCGGAGGGCTCAGTCGGTTTACGGTCACCAGGGCTGTTGCTGGCCGCCCCACTGCTGGGGGTAGCCGCCCTGCTGCGGGTACCCCTGCTGCTGGAAGCCTGGATCTTGATAGCCGCCTTGCTGCGGGTAGCCGCCTTGCTGCGGGTAGCCGCCCTGCTGGGGGTAGCCGCCTTGTTGCGGGTAGCCGCCTTCCTGCTGGAAGCCCGGATCTTGATAGCCGCCTTGAGGAACGCCAGGCTGTTGCCCGTAGGGGCCGAACTGTTCATTGCCCATCATGGGGCTCGGCCCGAAATTGTTTTGAGCTTTGACCTTTCCAGTCAAAACCACGGTGACGATGCCGCCTATCAAGATGATCAGCGAGGCCAGCGTCAACAGATGGAAGCCGATTCCGAGAATGTCCGTGGCTCCGTATTCTTTGACGTCGTTGTAATCTACTCCGCGGCCAATCAACGACAGGCCCCCGAGGACAATGCAGGTGATTCCTGCCGCTTTGGCGAGCCCAACCTTTCCACCGCGCACAAGAGCGGCGATGCTCAGCCCCAAGGCTGCGACGACGGCAATTAGGCTCAAGATCGCGCCGCTCGGAGGGTTGTCCATCTCCGATATCGCCTTGATGAGGCTGATAGAGGACGATTCATAACTGTAGCCTCCGCTGATTTTAACAAAGGGAAGGAACAGAGAAATGACGCCAAGCGCGCCGCCGGCCGCCGTCGTTGCCAGGCCGGGCATGAGACGCCGGCCCGACGAACCCTCGTTGGGATAGTTTGGCATGGGTGTGTTGTAGATGCTCATAACACCGGATACTAGCGAATCAAGGCGGCTAGGTGAAACGGTCAAAAAGGGGAGCTGTGTCTTTTCGGCGGGATGTTGACGCAAACTTTCAGGCAAAAATAGTTGGTGCTTGAGGTGCCGGGCATCGCTACGAAAGCCGCGACAGCAGGGGACCGCTTTCGCGAGACCCCTTAGCCCGTCCTTGGAATGAACTTGGAAGGAAAAGAACTCTCGCTCGGGGAACGGGCTTTG
>NZ_DBHHEV010000008.1:2838-53649 GCF_057238965.1 Peptidiphaga sp. | reverse complement strand
CATTGAGAAGCTGCGGCGCTGACGGCCCGACCGCCGGGGCCGCGGCGGCCCGCTGCTGCGAGGAAACTCGGAAAGGAGGCAAACCATGAGCCTGACATCCATCCGCAACTTGGCTTTCAGCCTGGCGTTCGGCCTCGGCTGCGGGCTCGTCTTTTGCGCCCTCACCCTCAGCGGCGGCCACGCCCCCTGGCCCATTCCGCTTCCCCTCGGCGTGCTCATCCTCGGATTTTCGGCCTTCCTCTTCGCCTGGGGCCGCAGGGTCAAAGCCATGCGGGAAAAGGACCAGCCGGAGAAGAAAGATCAGCGGAGAACGCGGCGGAGAATCTCGCCCTTGCAGGCGGCCCGCGTGGCCGTCCTGGCTCAGGCGTGCTCCAGATGCGGGGCCTGGCTGGCGGGCTTCTTCGGCCTGTGCGCGGCGCTTTTCTGGAGGACCGGAGAAACCTCGTACGTTCGCGAGCAAGTCCTCGCCGCGGGGCTTGCCGCCGTCTCCAGCGCCGTCTTGACCTGGACGGGCTGGGTCGTCGAAAGGTGGTGCGTCGTCGATTCCGACGACGACGGCCCCGGCCCTCAAGCCAGGCCGACCGTCGCGTGAGCCCGCCATGCTGCGCAGCCATGCTGTGCGGCGTCGCGCCCGCGTCTCGATCCGTCGCCTTGCCGCGCCGGCTGGCGTGATTCTGCCGCGCCGGCGGGTGCGCCTGAGCCGCCCCCGCGACTCGGTGCTTCGATCGGCTCGCCGCCGGCCGTCAGGGCCGTTGCGTGCCAAGCCTCGCCGCACGCAGTCCTTGTTTTGCCTCGCCTTGTCCAGGGCGCATCCTGGAGGGATCGGGGCCCCCTTTCGCAGTTTTGACGTCGCTTCGTCCGAGGTTTGGGCTTCTGTCCCCAATGGTTCGACGCCGCATCCCCGGAGTTCCGACGGCTTAACCCCGAAGAACGCCGGTATTTTCAAGCGATATGCCCAGTTTGAGGGGGCGCGGCGCGCCGTGCGCGGAAGGGGCCATGGGCAGCATTACTCCTCGCGTCGACGTGCAAAGTAATTTAGACTATATATGTGTTCTTGCATGCTAGAGTGAATCGCGACGTGGACAAAGACGGCGGGGAGGCGACCACGTCGACTCCCTTGTCGCCCACTATCACGTTCAGCGGGGTGGGGCGCGCCTACGCAAAAGTTCTCCGGCTGCAAGGCCTGCTCGTTCTCGCGTGTTCCCTTGCCGCGGTGATCGCCCTCGCGCTGTATTCCGGAAGCGAATGGCCGTGGCTGTGGGCTCTCGTCCCGCTATGCCTCGTCGTCGAAATGGCGGGTGTCTTCATTGCCTCTCGGCGGGCGCGGGCCATCGGCTACTACGAGGGCGACGACGACCTCGTGGTATGCAGGGGAGTCTTGTGGCCTTCTCTCGTCGTCGTTCCGTACGGCCGCATGCAACAGCTGGTCGTGACATCGGGCCCTTTTCTGCGGAGGTATGGTTTGGCCAAGCTCGTGTTCGTCACCGCCTCCGTCAACGTCAACCCCTCCATTCCCGGCTTGCCCGTCGGGGAGGCCGAGCGTTTGAGGGCGAGGCTCATGGAGGTCAGCCAGGCGAGGATGGAGGGGCTGTGAGCGCGAAGGGCGCTGCAGGCGAAGAGCTGCCGCCTGCGGCGGGAGAATGCCGGACGGACGCAGGCTCCTCGGGCGAATGGCAGCGGTTCCACCCTCTCACCCCGTTGGCGAGCGTGCTGCGGATGTGGTTGAGCATTCTTGTCGCGGCAGCCTGGTTCTCGCGCGACTGGATCGAGAGGCAGGACATCGGCACGCTGTGGGGCGCGGTTCGCGACCTCGGGATGCGGGCCGTCGGATGGGCCCTCCTGGCTTTCCTTGCGGTGAGCGTGGTTTCGTCCGCCGTCGCCGTCGTCGTCTGGCATGTCAAAGCGTTCTCCCTCGGCGCCGACGGCATCCGCCTGCGATCCGGCGTCGTGCTGAAGAAACGCGTCCACGTGAAGTGGGGCAGGATTCAAAGCGTCGAGGTCCAAAGGAGCCTGTTCGCCCGCATGTTCGGACTCGGTTCCGTCACCGTCGAATCGGCGGCGATGGGAGGCGGGATGCGCCTCGGGTGGCTGACCAAGGAGCAGTGTGAAGGCCTGCGGGAGGCGATTCTCAAGGCGGCCGACGACGCACGCGCCGACCGTCCCGTCAGGATCCTGCCGTGGCGTGAAGGGGCTTCAGAACTCCTCGACGAGCCCCGGGTCTACGAGCTCCAGCCGGGCAGGCTCGTCGCCTCGCTGATGCTTTCGCCGGTCTTCTTCATCGGGATTCTCTCGGCGGCCGCCTCCATCGCCCTTCTCGCCTTCGACCAGAAAGTCGCCCTTCTTCCCGTGGCGCTCGTGCTTCTCGGCGCGGTGTGGGGCGGCATCGGCGCCCTTTCGCGAAAGTGGGGCGCCGCGCTGTCCCTGACCCCTGACGGTTTGCGGCTTCGTTCCGGCCTCGCGTCGCAGAAGGCCACCACGGTCCTTCCCATGCGGGTCCAGACCGTGCGAGTCCGCCAGCGCCTGCTTTGGCGCCGCTTTGGCTGGTGGAGCGTCGAGGTCGAAGCCGCCAAGACCAGGTTCACATTGAACGAGGACGGCGCCAAACCCACGGAGCTCGTCACCGCGGGGAGCATGCGCGACGTCGAACGGGTTCTGTGGGCGCTCATCCC
Organism: Peptidiphaga sp.; assembly: GCF_057238965.1. Classification (NCBI taxonomy): domain Bacteria; kingdom Bacillati; phylum Actinomycetota; class Actinomycetes; order Actinomycetales; family Actinomycetaceae; genus Peptidiphaga; species Peptidiphaga sp. Next base: position 50,980 of record NZ_DBHHEV010000008.1, on the reverse strand, counting down.
GGACCTCGGAGTCGACGATCCCGAGGCCTTTCTCAAAGACGCCTTCGAGGGCAAAGGGCCCTCCGAGCTTTTCGTCGCGGCCCCGCGCGCCTCTCAGGTGCTCGACCCCTTCGGGTGGGTTCGCAACGCCGAGGCCCTCACCCGGACGGTCGCCGTGCTGCGCTGGGGCCGGTTTTTCGGCCGTTCGCTGCGAATCGTGTGGCATGCGCGCTTCCAGGGGCTCAGGCTTTCCCAGGGGTTGGTCCAGCGCGCGCTCGGTCTGGCCTCGCTGCGGCTGAGCACGGCCGCCATGGCAATCGAGACCGTGCAAAAGCACCTCCGTTTGGCGGACGCCAGGTCGCTGTGCGAGCGGCAGTCCCAGCTTGGGCGCGACCGGAGGGCCGAGGGCGACCGCGAATCGATCGAGGGCTGGCGGGAGCGGCTCGGGATCTTCCGGCAGTTCGATCAGGCCCCCGATCGCGGCGGACGCACGCTTGCGGCGGCTCTCACTCCCGGGTGGGGGCCGGTCGAGGGCTAAGACAGTCGGAGGCCGACGGCCGCGATATGAAAGGCCGCGCCTACGCGCCGCCTTGACCGGGCGCGAATAGTAGACTGCTGACGCAAGGCGCGAATGCTCGCGAAGGCCCCTTGTGTGCGCCCGAGAGGAAGCGCTTGCGGACAAACGCCTGCGAGTAGGCGCCTGCAGTCGAACGCTTGAGAGGAAGGCGGCGAATGGCCACACGCCTGTCGATCGGCATCGTTTCAGCCGGGCGCGTCGGAAGCGCTCTCGGCAGCGCCTTGCGCGCCGCCGGGCATACGATCGTCGGCGCCCACGCGCCCTCCGAGGCCAGCCTGGACCGCCTCGGCGCCATGCTGCCCGGAGTCCCCGCCCTGAGCGTCGAGGAGGTCGCCCGCCGGGCCGAGGTGCTGCTTTTCGCCGTTCCCGACGACGAACTCGGCCCGCTCGTCGAAGGCTTGGCCAAGCTCGGCTGCTTCACCGCCGGGCAGTTGGCGATCCACGTCGCGGGCCGCTACGGCGTATCCGTGCTCGAACCTGCGGCACGCGCGGGGGCACTCACCCTCGCCGTCCATCCGGCCATGACCTTCACCGGAACCTCGCTCGACGTCGCCCGCCTCGTCGGCTGCCCCTTCGCCGTCACCGCCCCCGCCACGCTGCTGCCCATCGGCCAGGCGCTCGTGACCGAGACGGGCGGCACGCCGGTCGTCGTCGCAGAGGAAGACAGGGGCCTCTATCATGCGGCCCTCGCCCACGGCGCAAACCACCTCGTCACCCTCGTCGCCCAGTCGATGCGGGTGCTGGAGGCCCTCGGGGTCGAGGCTCCGGGCGCCTACCTCGCGCCCCTCCTTCAGGCCGCCCTCGACGGCACGCTCAGCTCCGGCGAATCGGCGCTGACCGGGCCGGTTGCGCGCGGCGACGTCGGCACCGTGCGCGAGCACCTCGCCTCGCTCGATGCGCTCGCGGCGACGGGGGACTACGCGGACATACCGCCCGCCTACCGCGCGCTCGCGAGGGCGACGGCGGCGCGGGTCGCGGCCCGAAGCCTGCGGGAGCCTCCGGCGATTGATCGCCTGCTGGCCGAGCTGGACGGCGGCGCTTCAGGTTTGGCGACGCCGGGCTCGGCGGAGCCTGACGGAAGCGTCGACTCGGGTTCGAGGGCTTCGGACGGCGGCGACGGTTCGTATTCCGCCGAGCCGGACTGAGGGGCTTGGGTCCGGCCACATCGGACTAGGCCGCCTGTTCGAGCTTGTGGCCGGTTCGGACGGGAGCGTCGGTTGGAACTCGGCGGACTTACGAATCGGCGAGCGACAACAAGGGCAGCGCCCGGCGGCGATGGAACAGCCGAGGACGGAGGAGAGGATGTTAACCGCGCTGAGTAGAATCGCTGGCTGAGCGGTTGAGTATGACGCGGCGGCCGCGGGGGACAATCCCCGCGGCCGCCGACTGGAATGTTTGTATTTTCGCGGAGCGCCTCAGAGGCATTTCATCCTCTGCGCGCCGTTGATTTCGATGAGCTCAACGAAATATACCGCGTGATCGCCGCTAAGTGCGCTGCGGATACCACGTCTTCTTTTCGCCTTTAAGCATGGAAGACAATGGCTGGTCGATCTGATCGTCGGTGTGATAGCTCAGATAAGGTTCGCCATTTTCAACCTTGGTGACGATCATCGTGTGGGTCATCTCGGTAGCGCCTTTGGCTTTGTATTGCAAGATGTCTCCCGGCTGCAATTCATAGTAATTGTTTAGCAAGGTCGTTCTTTTCAGCCCACCACTGCCGTTCGCCATGCGGAAGAAGTTTTCGGCACCGGACCAAGTCCAGCTGTTGCGGGGATAGCTGAAAGGCAGTCCTCCGCCGTACCACCAGGCGTTGTCGTCTTTATAGTCGAAGTATGAATGGTAGACCTGCTCCCATCCGCCTGCTTCCATGGCTTGCGACACAAAGTTGGTGCAATCCCCGCCTTCGTTTTCCTTATAGTAGTGATACTTACGGTTCGGGGATTTGGCGTACTTGCGAGCGTACTCCACCGCTTTCTTCTTTTGTTTTTGCGTCAAAGTGAGTGGTACGACGGCCGGTGCCTTCCGCTGCTGACCTTGCGCCAACTTTTCTCCCGTGTACTGCGATTTGTCATCTCGCCTGCCCTCTGGAGAATTTGACGCGTCTTTTTGGGGTTTGGGAAGGTAGCTGACGAGGTGCTTGTCGTAATAGTCGCGATCTTTGACTACGAGGCCATAGATGCATCCGCGGGCGTCTATTTTGATTTCGTGGGGAATAATTCCTTCCCAGTTGACGTCGTCCTTCGCGATATGTCGAGAAATTTCGATCTGTGCGGTGACGACGAGACTTCCGTTGCTTTGCTTTTTTACAGCAACATCATTGACCTTGACGCGGACCTTGTCGACAAAGCGTGCCCCTTTGGGGCCGTTTGCCATGGATTGAGCCATTTCCTGGGCGGATGCTGCAACACCGTCCGCGCTTTTCTGGGCCGCGGGCTTCACGGGAAGTCCCTTTAGCCGCGAATCGGGTTTGTCCTTTTTGGCGATGAAAGCGTCGATGTTGACCTGCTTTTCCATCGCCGCCACTGAATTGGCTGCTTTATGCGGAAGATCGTCCATATTCGCGGAGCCTGCCTTGACGGCGGACGGGCTTGTTCCGGTCGGAGACGGGCCCGCGTTTGCCGGGCTGCCGGGGAACAGCATCGCTGCTGTGCATATTGACGCGGCCAATGTAAGGCGTCGTTTTCTCATTTTTCTATCTCCTTGTTTGTTTTGTTTTATTGGATACGTGCGGCGTTGACAAATCAACTCTGAATTTTTCTAGGATTTTCCATTTGTGCGCCGATGGTTCAATCGTCTCTCTAAGACCGTCACATTAAAAGGGCTGTTCGTCCCCTGATTTTTCGGATACGGGTTATTACAATTTTAAGGGGGCGTGCGGGCTTCGACGGCCAGTGAGCCTCCCGCTCAGGCCACGGCTGCGAAGGTTCCGTCGTCGGCCGGTAAACTGGTAGGCGTGACTAAAGTTGCACGCACTAAAGCGGATCTTGCGGAAGCCCTCGGCGCCCTCAAAGGCACGAGTGCGCTTGTCATGACGATGGGCGCGCTTCACGAAGGGCACCTTGCGCTCGTTCGGGCCGCGAAGAAGGCGGCGGACAATGTGGTCGTCTCGATCTTCGTCAACCCCCTGCAATTCGGGCCGGGCGAAGACTACGAAGCCTACCCACGCGACCTTGAGGCCGATCTGGCCTTTCTCGAGGCGGTCGGCGTCCAGGCCGTTTACGCTCCCGAGGCCGAGGACGTCTATCCGCGCGACCCCCTTGTCCGTATCGATCCCGGGCCGATGGCCGCAGTCCTCGAGGGAAAGACTCGCCCCACGCATTTCGCGGGCGTGCTCCAGGTCGTCCACAAGGTGCTCAACCTCGTTCGCCCGGACATCGCCTTCTTCGGGCAGAAGGACGCGCAGCAGCTCGCTCTGATCCGCACGATGGCCGCCGATCTGGACATGCCGGTCGAAATACGGGCGGTCCCGATCGAGCGCGACGTCGACGGCCTCGCCCTGTCCTCGCGCAACTCCTATCTTTCGCCCACCGAACGCATTGAGGCTTTGGCTCTCAACCAGGCTCTCGCGGTGGGGGCCGACGCCGCCCAACGCGGACTGTCCCCGAAGGAGGTGCGCGACGTCGCCGAACGGCACCTGCGCGAAGCGCCGGGAGTCAAAATCGACTACCTTGCTCTCGTCGACCCAGAGACTTTTGCGGCCATCGACGGCGAGGCCTTCTTTGCGGGCGGAGCCGCTGGGACCTCGCCTTCCGAAGGCGCCGCGGCTATACCGGCCAGCGGCGGTAAGAGTTTCCCGGCGAGCGGTGCGACCATGCCTGCGGGCGACGCAGAGACCATGTCCGCGGGCGACGCAGAGACCGTGCCTGCAACGGGTGCAGCGCCCGTGCACGGGCGAGGTTTGTTGGCCGTCGCGGCCTGGGTTGGGCCCACGCGCCTCATCGACAATATGGAGGTTGAACTTCGTGGCTGAATTGCGTATGCGCCGAATGATGACCGGCAAGATCCATCGCGTCACCGTCACGGGTGCGGATTTGCATTACGTCGGATCGATAACGATCGACGCCGATCTGCTTGACGCCGCCGATATTCTTCCCGGCCAAGAGGTTGACGTGGTCGACGTGACGAACGGCAGCCGCCTCACGACCTATGTGATTCCCGGTGCGCGGGGGAGCCGAGTGTGCCAGATCAACGGCGCCGCCGCGCACCTGGTGAAGACAGGCCACGTCGTCATCGTCATCTCGTATTCGCTGCTCGACGACGCGTCCGCGCGCAGCTACGAGCCGCGCGTCGTCTTCGTCGACGTGGACAACGCTATCGTCGAGACGGGGGGCGAGCCCGGCCAAGCGCCGCCGGGCCACGGGCTGCGCAGCTCGGGCGAACCTATTGCCTCGTTCCGGAAGTAACCGCCTGGCGCATCGAGAGCAGCCGTCGGGCCTGCCGAACCGGGGTTCCGTTACGGTTATGCTGCGCTCGCGTCGTGCCCGCCTCGTGAGGCCACGGTTACATTGCGGTTGCGGCTGTTAGATCGCGGTCACGACCACGGCGCGATCGCCGCGGCCACGGCACGCCACACTTCGAGCGACGTCACGGCCACGGGAACCGCGGTGTCGCCATCGACCGTGATCCCGACCATGCCGGCCGACGTGTCGAGGACGCACACGGTGGTGCGCGCCTGAGGCTCGCCGACGGCGACGTCGAAGGACTGAATGAGCCACAGCCGCCAGTCGTCCTTTTTGATCGCCTCGCTGGCGGCCGGCCACACCCCTCTGAGCGTCTCGGCGAGGTCGTCGCGGGCTTTGGCGTTGCGGTCGCTGTCGCTCGGGCGCAGGAGGTCGCGGATGATTCTCGCGGAAAATCCGGGAAGGGCGCCCTCCGGGAGGCGGGGCCGAGGGCCGATGCCGAGCATCTCCAACAGCGTGAGCGGAAACTGGCCCGGCTCCTGCCGCCGCAAAACCGTCACTTCGCCGTCGGTGATGTCGAGCAGCACGCTGCGGTCCTTGGCCACCCACGTGCGGGCTTCGCGCACCACTCCGGCGTCGCACACATATAGACGCACCGCTCCCGCGGCCTGCTGATAGGCCTGCAGAAGCTTTGCAGCCGACTGCGAGAGCGCGCCGTTTTCAAGGAAGCCGCGCTGCTCGAGGTCGCCCATGAGGTTGAGGGGCGCGCCCTCCCCGTCGAGAAGGTCTTTCAAGGCCTCCCATTCGTCGGTGGGGAAGACGACGCTGATCGTGTCGCTGCTCATTGTTCGCCTCCTGAGGGCTCGAAGCTGGTGGCCATGTCGATCAGAGAGTCGCCGATCGTGGGAAGGTCGGCGGAGGCGCACGTGACCGTCACGACGTAGCCGGGCCTCCTGGCCGAGCGCCTGCCTCCCGTCAGCAGCGCGAACTGCATCTGGGTCACGTTGACGCTTTCAACGGTCATTGACAGGGCGTGGACGATCGCCGGGTGGCCCGCTATTTCCAATCCGCCGACGTCGATGACGTGCAAACCTGGAATCGTCTGGGACGATTCTTCGATCATGGCGGCGGCCCAATCGTCGAGCGTGCCGCTGACTCCCTCCTCGTACGTGACGACGGCGGAGGGCGAGTAGCCCAGGTAGCCCCGGGGGCCCATGGCGATGTACTTGGCAGCCTGATATTCGTCCGGCACATCGCGGACCTGCCAGGAATCAGGTAGCGTGAGATGCATATGTCCATCCTAAGCGGGGCGGGCCGATCCCCTTGGGGGTAAAGAGACCCACGTGTTTTTAAGGGTGAGTTTCGCGGCGAATCGGCGTGAAGGCGACGTGAAACAAACGTGGAGCCTGTATGAAATCGGCGCGAAACGTGCGTGAAAGCGGCTAACTGGAGACTTCCTTTTGGGCTTCGTCGATGCGGACGGCGTCGCTCCATTTGATCGACGCCGGTTTCAAAGTCAAAGCATGGCCGTTCGCCGTTTCTTGGTCGTCGAAGGAAAACGCCGGGCGTCGGACTGCATCGCGGATGGCGGCTAGCAGCAGGGGCGGAAAGAAACCGAAGAGGCAAACGACGATCGCCCGCTGGACGGGCGGCGGAACCGGCTCGAAGGGGACGGTCCGCGGGCGGCCTTGGGGGACTGCTTGCGGCTGGCCGAAGTTCGCCGCGACGGCAACGGCTGCAACCGCCCCCACCGCTTCCAATGCGCCGAGTCGCACCCCGATCGTCTCTGTCGGCACCAAGGGGTTCGGCTGGTTGAGAATCCTCTGAATCTCTTCCGGCGTTCTTCTGCCTGCCATGGCTGTCCTCGTCTCTTTGCGTGAAAGTAGGTCAAATAACTATACAGGAGACCGCGGGGACGCGGGTCGGCCGTCTCATCGACGTCGGGGAAACCGTGCGGGCGGGATATCCCGCGGCCGCCGCTGTGCTCACTTACTGCATCGAGCAGAAAAGTCTTACGCTAATTCTCTACGTCACCGCCCCGAGGAACTGCCTTCGGCGTATGTTCTGGCGCCTATCGCGGCGACTCCGGATTTCGTCCCGATGGCGGGTGTGTTCGCGGACATCGTCGCGAGTTTTCGACCGGAGGGAGTCTGACGCAGGCCGGTGCCAACGGCATCGTCCCCCAAAAAGGCGTGGGTCGATCTTAGCGTTCGACACGTCCAGGGGCTATTTCAAAGTGGTCTTCGACGGCGACGCTGCGGTCATTCGACCCACGGCGTCCTCGCAAGTGTGGTGCGCGTTGCCTGCGATCGCTCCGGCAGCTTAGTGCCTGCCAGGCTATTCGCATTGGCTCTCCATTTCTAGTCTTCTGCTGCGTTCTTCCTGGGGAGAGTGTTGTCGCATAGTCACCCTGCAGAAGGATTACGGGGGGCGAATAGTATTTTTACGGAGAGGCCGAGGCGCCGGGGCCTCGAGTGCTTGTCGAAGCGTGCATACGCTCGTTTGCGATGCAAGGTCAAGGCGAGAATATTGGCTCTGGAATGCCAGTTTCATCCAAATTTCAAGTATGTGGAAGGTGGGGAGATCTCTCCCGCATGCACAGTCGTCGCCTAGGGCGGACTTCGGTAAATTCATCCTCGACAGTAACCGTCGCGGCTTGATGTGCGCTCCACCTTTCGATGTGAGTGGCGAATTTCCGCAAAAGGTATATCGAGTAGGGGTAAGTTATGGCTTACGAAATGATAGGCCCGGCCATCACGCGGATGGATGTTCCGGAGATGTGGAATGTCCATTCCAGATACGGTGAATTGGCTGAAGGCTTCAGTGGCATGGAACTTTCCGAGCCTTCTGGCTACGGGCAGTCGCAAAGTGTTGCTGATCAAATGACGAATAAAATCAAGGACGCGATCAAAGGTTGCGCCACGTCGATCAATGACATGAACGGCGACATCGATGCTTCAATCAAGGGGTTTGAACAGACTGATGGAGACAACGCTCGTCAGTACGGCCCTGTCCAAGAGCAATTCCAGAGCGGCGGTGAAACGTCATGATGTTAGAGAAATTCTTCGGTTTTGACACCTCGGTAGAAGCCAAGTCGGCCGACGTTGCGAATCAGAAGCAGGAGCTTGAGAAGCTCCTCAAAGAGGTTGAAGAGCGTTCTCGGGATGCGTTGAACATCCATGCTAAAGCTCAAGACAGTTGGGAGGGCGGCGCCGCTCTGACGTACAGTTCACGTGCGGAGGATCTGAACAAAAAGCTCTCTGGCACTACCGAAGAGATCGGAAAATACTCAACTGCGGTCTCTCAGTTTTGTGAGAAGATCGAGAGCGTCGAAAAAGGATTCAAAGATTTGCTCGCCGAGTCCAAGGCCGAAGGTTTCCCAGCGATCGGTAGCTACGTGCTGCCCTGCCTTGCCAGTTCGACGAGTCCAACGCTGACGGCAGCTCGAGTCGCACAGTTCAACATTCTGGTCGGCAAACACGATGACCTTCGTGCCAGAGAGGTCCAGGCTCACGCGGAATTTGCCGCGATGTGCGGGGTCGACCCGACAACTTGGCTGGACGGGCCCCTCGGTACGATGCTCAAGGCTTTTTTGCTCCCTCCTATCGCTAGTGGCCGCTCTCCGCTGGGCGTCGGATGGGACGGTGTCAAGGTCGGCAAGTGGGTTCTCGACAGGATCAAGGACGGCTACGATATTAAAACCATACTGTCTATGGGGAAAAAAGCCGAGTTTATGCTGGGTGAAGGCGTAGGCAAAGCCAAAGGCATGGCATGGCGCTCAGGTGGCGGGATGATGGAAGAAATACTGGGGAAAAGGGGCAGCCACACCAAGTTTCCGACGTCGCCCAAAGAGATTGGACTTTCTTTCTTCTCTTCGCGCACCAACCCTCTTGAGCAGCTCAAAGGCGCCACGGATTCGAAGCACTGGAAGCCCTTAGCTGGCGTGTCTGAGGACGTCATGGGAAAGAGCAAGAAGGCCCTCGACTTCGGCGGGAAAGCAGGCAAGGGCCTCACGGTGGTCAAATACGGAATGGCGGGCTTTGACGCGTGGGGCTCTGGCAAGGCGCAATGGGAGGCCGACTCCCACAATTCTTCCTTGAGCGGCATGGAGAAAGTGACTCGCACCGTCGCCAAAGCCGGATGGGACGTCGCGCCGGGGCTTGCCGGAGGCAGCGCCGGAACGGCTGCGGGGGCCGCCATCGGAACAGCAATATGCCCAGGTGTCGGCACAGTCATCGGCGGTGTCGTGGGAGGTTGGGCTGGTGGGTCTTTGGCCGACGGCGGTAAAAATCTCCTGGACGGCAAAGTCACCGGCTTGATAGACAAGATAGGGAAATGACCGTGATTGCATTGCCGCCGGAGTGGAGGCAGATGGACGCCTCCGACGTGGGCGGAGTCGATTGCATCGCGTGTGGGCCGGTGACTTCGCAAGGGTATGCACCCACCCTTTTAGTCACGCGCGTTCGCGACGCTGAACCGTCCATTGAGGAAGGAATGGGACGGCTCTTGGAGAACGCCCGCAGTGATCCCACGTGCCGGGTGCTCGACGTCGGCGACGCGACGGTGGGTGGAAAGCCTGCGCTCGTCGCGACGTTGACTATGTGCTCGGAAGGGCGCAACGTCACGGAACTGATGTACTGCGTGGGAACGGATAAGAGACGGGAGGCCTACATTTTGGTATTCATGGCGGTCTCTTCGGATTTTGCCGGGCAGACGCGAACCATTGCAGACATCGTTGACGGTTTCAAACCGGAGGGGGTCTGATGGAGGCGAGCGCAGACGTCATTGTTCCCCGGCAGGCATGGGCTGATATACAAGCCTGCCTCGAGGGAAACGACGTTTCCGACGAGGGAATGGCCCGGCTTCGCCGCCTCGGATTTTTCGAGGAAGGAGCCTCGGCGGATGCCTCCGACCGTCCGTCAAGCACTGCGGCGGAGGCGGCTTATGAGTCTCTGTCCGGCGTCGCACGTGATCTGCTCGCCCCGTACTGGGATTCCCTGGGATACGTCGATCTTCTTGTCAACGACGGAGGAGTCTTGCGGCACGCCGCCGGATGGTTCGGTGTGGGCAGGGCGTCGTGCGTCGCCCTCGACATTGACGATTCCGTGGCCCTTTCTCTCTATGAGCCCGGGCTGTTGCCGGTCGTCATGGCGGATCTGCTCGACGTCGGTCCGCGGCCCGTCGCCGCCCCCGTCGCCTCCGTCTACGTGCCGAAGAGTTGGGTGCTCGAACTTTTCGAGTTCTCCAGCAGGACCGTGCGCGACAGCCTGGCGGACGAGCTGAGCACGTTTTGGCCCGAGGCTCAGGACGCCATGCAGGAAGGTAACTGGAAGATCTGGATCGTATCCTCGATGCTTGCGATCGATGAAGCGCTCGCGTCCGATGAGGGCGATGCGCGTGTGGCTGAGGGCGATGAGCATAGGTCCGATGAGGCGCTCTCGGCTGGCGAAGGAGAAACGCTTGTGACAGATAGGGGCGAAACGTTTGTGGCCGGCGAAACGCTTGTAGCGGGCGGGGGCGATCCACTTGTGACAGACGCGGCTGCGGCCGACGAGAACGAAACGCGTGGGCCGATCTGCGTGCTTGACACTCCCGCGGGCTATTTCAGCGTGGTCTTCGAGGGGGAGTCCGCCGCCGTCCGTCCGGTTTCGACATTCAGAGTCTGGTGCGCGCTGATCGATATGATCGCGGAGGCCGCCTAGCGCCGCCGCATCCGCGATTCGGGCGTTTCCCTGTGAACGCCCGAATCGCGGGTCGTGTCTGCAACGCAGCTCGGAGCAGGCCGCGTAGCCGCTTCGCCGCGCTCTTCGTCGTAGGGGCGTTTCGGCGAAGTCTGGTGCCTGGCGCGACCGGGGGCTGGCCGTCCGAAGGGCTGAATCCGCGCGCACCCCACGCCCGCGGCGCGCCATGCGGCCAGAACCGGGACGAAGCCAAATCCGCGCGGGCGAGCTCCACGCTGTAGTCTATTGTCCGTGACTACCAACGAGACGCCCGCCGCGGCGCCGCAGAACGACGACCTTCCCGGCCAGATCAGCATTCGGCTCGCCAAACGCCAGAAGATGATCGACGAGGGCATCGAACCGTATCCGGTCGAGCTTCCCGTCACAACGACGATTCCCGAGCTGCGAGAGAAATACGGCAGCCTCGAAGCCGGCGTCGAACTGGCCCACGTCGCCGTGGGGATCGCCGGACGCGTCATGCTTTCGCGCTCGTCCGGAAAAATCGCCTTCGCGACCCTTCAGGACGGCCCCGGAAACCGCATCCAGGTGCTTTTGTCGCTGGCCAACGTCGGCGAGGAGGCCTTCGCCAGATTCAAGACCGACGTCGACCTCGGCGACCACCTTTTCGTGGAAGGGTACGTCGGAACGTCCAAGCGCGGCGAGCTCTCCGTATTCGCCCGCTCCTGGCAGATTGCCTCCAAGGCCATCCGCCCCCTGCCGAAGGTGTACACGAACGCCGACGGCGAAGACGTCACCCTTTCCGAGGAGTCGCGCGTGCGCATGCGCCACCTCGACCTCATCATGCGCCCGGCGGCCCGCGACATGGTGCGCCTTCGCGCGGGCGTCATGAAGTCTTTGCGCGCCAACTTCGACGATCGCGGCTACCTCGAGCTTGAGACGCCCATGCTCCAGGCCATCCACGGAGGCGCGGCCGCCCGCCCGTTCGTCACCCACATCAACGCCTACAACCAGGATCTTTACCTGCGCATCGCCACCGAGCTCTACCTCAAGAGGGCGGTGGTGGGGGGCGTCGACAAAGTCTTCGAAATCAACCGAAACTTCCGCAACGAAGGCGCCGATTCGAGCCATTCCCCTGAATTCACGGCGATCGAGGCGTACGAGGCGTACGCGACGTACGACACGATGGCGGAGCTGACCCAGTCGCTGGTTCAGCGCGCCTGCCTCGACACCCTCGGGACGACCACGGTGACCCTTTCCGACGGGACGGAATATGACCTGGGCGGCCAGTGGGCGCGCATCGATCTTTACACCTCAATCTCCGAAGCGGTGGGCGAGGAGGTCACGGTCGAAACCCCGCGCGAAAAGCTTGAGGCGATCGCCGACCGCCACGGGATCTCCGTGGCGCCCTACTGGGTCGCGGGGAAAATCGCCGAGGAGATCTTCGAAGAGCTCGTCGGCTCGAAACTGTGGGAGCCGACCTTCGTTCTCGACTTCCCGGAGGACACGTCGCCCCTTACCCGGCCTCACCGTTCGAAGCCCGGACTGACCGAGAAATGGGACCTGTACGTGCGCGGGATAGAGCTGGCGACGGCATACTCCGAGCTTGCCGATCCGGTGATCCAACGCGAGCGTTTGGCAGCCCAGTCCTTGGAGGCCGCCAACGGCGACCCCGAAGCCATGCAGCTCGACGAAGAATTCATCGAGGCCCTCGAGCAGGGATTCCCGCCGTGCGGCGGCATGGGGATGGGCGTCGATCGACTTTTGACCGCCATGACGGGCCTCGGCATCCGGGAGACGATCACGTTCCCGTTCGTGCGCCCGCAGGGCAAGTGACGACGAAAGGCTTGTAAAAGCTTATAAGGCAGCGCCACGCGGGACGAGCGACGCAAAGCGTCGTCGGACGCAGCGCCGGTTCGGCGATGCGGTCGAGCGTGGCGTGGGACGGCGAGATCGCGGCCCCACGCCACGCGACGTCTCGGCGGTATGCACGCCGCCTCGCCAAGAAGATTCCGACGTCGCGGACGTCGTCTCGGATTCGATCGGCGGCACGCGACGCCTCCTTTTCCAGACGCCGTCACTTGTCGGTCATGGAGCCGTCCTTCATCGAGCCGTCTGTTCCCTTGTCCTTCATGGACCCATCGGTCATCTTGTCCTTGTCGGTCATTTTGTCTTTGTCTGTCATCTTGTCCTTATCCGACATCTTGTCTTTGTCCGACATCTTCTCGTTTTGCGTCGTCGACATCTTGTCGGAGGGCTGATCGTCGGCGCTGCACGCCGCCAAGCCCAAGCCTGCGGCAAGGGCGACGGAGGCCAGAGCGGTCGATGCGAAGAATTTGCGAGCCATGGGCATTCCTTTGTTCGAGTGGTTGTTTGCAGGGCGGATCGTTCCGCCTTCAATCACTGTTCGGCGCCGCAGGGCATGCCGGATGTGTGAACTGTTGCACACATCTGTGGGCGACGTCGGCGTCGAACCAACGGTGACAGACAAACGGCGGCGAAAAGGAAACCATGTTCTCGCAGATTCTCATCGGCTTGTTCGGCGGCCTGATCACGGGCGTATCGCCGTGCATACTGCCGATGCTCCCCATCATCTTCCTCGCGGGCGCGACCGGCGCCTCCTCCAACGGCAAGTCGCCGTCAAGAAAATACCCCCTCCTCATCACGCTCGGGCTGGTCGTCTCCTTTACGGCCGTGACTCTGCTCGGATCGACTGTCCTCAGCCTTCTGGGGCTTCCCCAAGATTTCATTCGGTGGGCAGGCGTCGCCTTCCTCGCGCTCATCGGTGTCTCGCTTATGATCCCGAAGGTCGAGGAATGGCTGGAAAAGCCGTTCGCGCGCATACGCATGAAACAGGTGGACAAGCGGTCCAACGGATTCGTCTTCGGCCTCGTGCTGGGAACCGCCTACGTTCCATGCGCGGGACCGGTGCTCACGGCGATCAGCGTGGCGGGCTCGACGGGGAAAGTCGGCGCTGAAACCGTGGTGTTGGCGATTTCCTTCGCCGTCGGGGTCGCCATTCCCCTCTTCTTCTTCGCCCTCGCCGGACGGGGCGTGACCGAGCGCGTCAAGGGGTATCGGAAGCGGCAGCGCGGGATCCGGATCGCGGCGGGAGGCGCGATGATCGCCTTGGCGGCGGGCATCGTCTTCGATCTGCCGGCGAAAATCCAGCGGGTCATTCCCGATTACACTGCGAATCTCCAAAAGGCCGCGGACGAGTACCTTCACGACGAGCAGTCGGGAAAGTTCACGTGCTCGCCGGATTCGGCCGAACTCGCCGACTGCGGGCCGCAGCCCGAGATAACCGGGATTGCCGCCTGGTTCAACACCCCCGGCGGTCGCGCCCTAGAGCACAAGGTGCCTGCCGGCGGAGTGCGGCTCGTCGATTTCTGGGCGTACTCGTGCATCAACTGCCAACGTTCGGCGCCGGGGATTGAAAAGCTTTATAAGACCTACCGCGACTACGGGCTTCAGGTGATAGGAGTCCACTCGCCGGAGTACGCCTTTGAAAAGGTGCCGGAAAACGTCAAAGGCGGCGCGCAAAAGCTTGGAATCACCTATCCCGTCGCCGTCGATTCGGATCTGAAGACGTGGAGCGCCTTCGACAACCACTATTGGCCCGCCCACTACCTCGTGGACGCGCAGGGCAAGGTTCGGCATATCCACTACGGCGAACATGGCGAAGCGAGGACGGAGAGGCTCATCCGAGAACTGCTCGCCAAGCAAAACCCGGGAAAAAAGCTTCCCGATCCGGTTTTCTCCGACAAGGACGATTCGAAGGCCGACGCCGCTCGGGCCGAGGAGGCGAATCCGGAGACTTATCTCTTCCCGGACAGGGCGCGTTACTACGACGGCAAGGTTCCCTTTGCCGAGGGCACCGTCGACTACGGCCAGTCAAGCGACCCGAAGCCGGGCAAGTTCAATCTTTCAGGTAAATGGACGGCCGACGGCGAATCGGCTACGCCCGCTTTTGAGGGAGCGAGCCTGAAACTGGGGCTCCATTCCCGCCGCGTTTACCTCGTTGCATCGGGCAAAGGCGAGATAACCTACACCTTCCAGGGGCGCAGCTACACAAAAAAGGTCGAAGGGATTCCCAACGCCATTGACCTTCTCCCCGGCGACAACGCGAAAAGGGGCACTCTCACGGTCGAGGCGAGCGCTGGCGTCCGCCTCCACTCCTTCACATTCGGGTGACAGATGAGGATGGCGGGGACAGCGGCGATACGTAGGGTGGCAACGCGTCCAACGGTGGGGGCGATGCCGACTGCGAAGAGCGTTGCGAGGCGAGGCGCCGAGCGAGCCGTTAGCATAGTTGCCGTGCACGATGCTCACAACGATCTTGACCGCTTGCTCGCCGCGGTTGCGAAGGGTGACGGCGAGGCCTTCGGCCTCCTCTACGACCGTGCTGCCGGCCATCTTTTGGCCCTCATTCGCCGCATTGTCGTCGACGCCGACCTGGCCGAGGATGTTCTGCAGGAGGTCTTCTGGCAGGTGTGGCAGCGTGCGTCGTCCTTCGACCCTGCGAAAGGCAGCGCCAAGGCGTGGCTGGCCGTCCTCGCTCGGAGGCGGGCCATCGACTGCGTTCGGTCGCACGAGTCGCGACGTCTTCGCGAGGCTTCTTCGGCCAAATTCGAGGTCGAATACGATTCTGTGGCCGAGGCCGTCTTTTCTCACGAGCGGAGCGGCGAGGTTGCGCGCGCCGTCGCCGGCCTTGACCAGCCGGTCCGCTCCTGCATCGACGCGGTCTTCTTCCGGTCGATGACCCACGTGCAAGCGGCGCAGGCTTTAAACATGCCGTTGGGCACCCTCAAGACCCATATCAGGAAAGGAATCGCGCAGTTGCGCGAGGTTGTGGAGGACCGATGACCGAACGCGACGACATCGCCTTCGGCACTCCCGAAGCCGAACTGCTGGGCGCCGCCGCTTTCGATGGCGAGCCGCCGCAGCCGCCCGCCGACGTCAAGGCGGCGCTCATGGCGCGCATTTCTTCTGGCAGCTCTGGGGATGCCCGGGTTGGCACTGAGCTGCACGCCACTGAAATTGGTGGGGATCCGGCCGCTTCTTATTCGGATGGGGGCATCCGGGCTCCTGGGCAGAGTGGCGTTTCGCACGTGCCTCAAGGAGGAAAAGCTATGCTGAGCGAAGCCTCTTCGGACGAGGTCGGCCACCGTGGCGCGGGCCGGGCGGAATCCACTCCCCGCGGTGCCGATGACGATGTTTCCCGCGGTGCCGACGTCGTTGAGCTTCCCAGGCGAAGAGTGTGGGTGCGAAGGTTTGCTGGGGCAGCCGCCGCCGTCTTCCTCGTCGTCGGGGGCTTTGCCGCGGGCCGGGCGTGGACGATGCGCGGAATGTCGGACGAGGCGAAGTTCAATACCCTCAACCAGGCGTCCGATTACAGCCAGATGTCCCATAAAATGGCCGACGGACACACCATCCGGCTCGTGTGGTCGTACAAGGAGCATTCCGCGGCGCTGGTCATGCCCGCGGGGATGCGGATTCCGCGTGGCAAAGCCGTTCAAGCCTGGTCGGTCAAGGGCAAGCGAATGACCTCGATGGGCATGTACCCTTCGGGAAGCAAGGCCCGGTACGCGTTTTTGTCTGCTATGCCGGACGAGGGGGAATCGGTCATGCTGACGATGGAGCCGGCTTCAGGTTCGTCCGCTCCGTCGTCGGACATGGTCGCGGACATCCCCATGGGCAAAAAATGAGGCGTCGGGCCCGGTGCGTGATGCCGGGCCCGACGTGCGTCACTTCGAACGCCGCCGGCGCACGACCCTCAGCGCGAACGCGGCCGTCGCCAAAGCCGTTCCCGTGACCGTTATGGCAATTGTCCGCGCTGTCGATCCGTCCGACGCCTGTCCGACTTCTTCCGAGTAACGCACGGTCAGATCGTCGGGTGCGTCCGCAGCCGACGAAGCCGAGCGTGAAACTGCCGGCGCGTTGAGCGCCGGGCTTTCGATCTCGATGTCCAGGGTTGGAACGTCGCCTTCGCCTCGGCTTTGGCTTTGGCCAGCGGGGATTCCCCGGGTCGGCGCACCCGCGATTGGCTCGGCTCCCGCCGTTTCTGGCGTCTGGGACGCGTTGTTCGGCGTCGTCGTGGGTGCGGCCGAGGCTGCCGCGAGGGGCGTCACGGGCGCTGTGGGCAAGGCTTCGACAGCGGGCGAGGAATCGGCGACAGGCGAGGATTCTGCGACGGGCGTGGGTTCAACGACGGGTGCGACGGCCGCGGAGGCGGACAAATCTTCGACGTCGGCTGAAGCCTGGGAGGCAGGCAAGGCCCCGGCCGCGAAGACTGACGCGGAATCCCGCGAGGCGGCGCCTGGTTCGCTGATCTCGATGCGTGCCGTCACAGGCGCCGTCACAGGCGCCGTGCCGGGCGTCGAGGCTGCGGCGCTCGCGGCTTCCCTTGCGGCTCCCGTGCGGCGCCGCGCGATTCTCAACGCGATGGCGCCTATCGCGATGACGGCTGCGACGCTGGCCATGATGACGGCAAGCAGCACGAAGCCTCCCGAGTAGGCGTTGACCCGGGCCTCGTCGGCGAAATCGTCCCTCATGGAGGCGATGATCCTCTTGCCGGCCGCGGACTGCGGGCTGGCCTGGGCCCCGAAGAGGGCGGCTGCGACCTTCGATCGGAAATCGTCCGTGTGATCGGCGGCGTACGACTTGCCCAGGTGCGTCGCGTAGGTCGAGAGGATAGCGACGCCGAAGGAGGACCCCACCTGCTGGCTCGCGTTGATCGTCGCCGAGGCCAGGCCGATGTGCGACGGGCCGATGCCTCGCGTGCCCGCGTTGAACGCGATGGGCACGGCGACGCCCATGCCGAGGCCGAAGACTATGAGGCCGGGAAGGGCCGCTTGTGCGAACGAAGAATCGACGTCCATGAGCGACAGGATTCCCGCGCCCGCGGCGGAAAGGCCGAGCCCGAGGGGGAACGCGGCTTGCGCTCCCAGACGCGGCAGAATCAGTTTGCCGGAGATTGCCGCGGCGACGACGATGCCGACGACCATCGGGAGCATGGCCACGCCCGTCTTCATCGGCGAGTATCCGAGGTGTTCCTGCAGGTAGTACGTCATGAAGACGGCCGTGCCCATTTGGGCCGCGCCGAAGGTGAACTGTGTGCCGTACGAGGCGCTGCGCGCCGGATTCGTGACGATCCACAGGGGCAGCACCGGCTTGCGGGCCATCCTTTCCCGGATGACGAAAAGGACAAGCAGGGCGCAGCCGACGCTGATGAACGTGACGGTCGAGGCCGAACCCCACGATGTGCGCTGGGCGCGGTCGAGGCCGAAGACGACGCTGAAAAGCCCCGTGCACCCCAGTACGAGGCCGAAAAAGTCGTCCGTGATCGAAGCCCCGGAATTGTTCTTGTGAGCAGGCGGGAGCGTCTTGCGGCTGGTGGCGAGAGCGAAGGCGGCGATGAAAATGTTGATGAACATCGCCCATCGCCAGTTGAGGAGGTCGGTCAGCGCCCCTCCCAGGAGGAGGCCCACCGCGGCGCCGATCCCTCCGGTGGCGCCTATGAGCGCGAAGGCGCCGGCGCGCTCCTTGGGATTGACGAAGGAGTTGTTGATGAAGGCCAGAATGGTGGGGGCGAGCAGGGCGCCGAAGACGCCCTGGGCGGCGCGTGCGCCTGCCAGCACGGCGAAGGACGGCGCCAGGCCGCCGACGAGGCTGGCTATCGAGAATCCCATGAGGCCGATCGGGTAGGCCCGTCGGATCCCGACGATCCCGACGAGGCGCCCGCCGAAGAGCACGAGGCCGCCGAAGGCCAGCGTGTACGCTGTGACGATCCACGGGCGTTGGGCGTCGGTCATGTCGAGGCTGCTCTGCATGCTCGGCAGCGCCACGGCGATGATCGTCATGTCGAGCACGATCATCAGCTGGGTTGTGATGATGCTCGTGAGGATCGCGGCTTTGTTCTTGGTCTTCCCGCCGCTTGTGGCGGCGGATTCCTGAGTGATGGCAGACATGTGAACGCTTTCAAATCGAAACGATCGTTTTACTCTTGTGAGCTTACTCCGCATGCACGCCGTTAGCAACAACGCTCGTTTCGATTTACGGGTCAAGGTACCCTTGAAACATGCCCAGAGTCAGCGCCGGCCACCAGAAACGCCAACGCGAGCGGATAGTCGTGGCAGCGGAAGCGTGTTTCGCCGAGAACGGCTTCCATGCGACCTCGATGGACGACGTCGTCAACGCCGTCGGCATGTCCACGAGCACCGTCTACAACTATTTTCCGGGCGGAAAAAATGAGCTGATCGTGACGGTGTGCAAAGAGCGGACCGACGCCGTGTTCGCGAGAATTGCGATTCTCGCGAAACGTGAGAATCCGCCGTCCTTGAGGGAGGTGTACGCGGAAGTCGCCTTGGCCTTTTGGCGGCATATGGAGAAGGTGGAGCGCGAAAGGCTTCGAAGCGACGAGGAAGACGCTCCCGACGAGGGCGAACAGGCGCCCGAGGAGGGCGGGCAGGTTCTTGGCGAAGACGGGCGAGCCTCCGGAGGCGAGGACGTCGCCGACCGCGTCGTCACGGACGAGGCTTTGCGTATATTCGAGGAGCTGGGCCAGACCGACGGCGCAGAGCCACCGGAATGGATGCTGCGCTCGGTGCGTCTGGCCGTGAACGCGTGGGCGGAGACCATTCGCAACCCCGGCCTCAACCGGGACATGCGGCGCAGGCACTCGGAGTTTCGGAAAGCTCTCACCGTCCTGGTCGATCGGTGGAAGGTCTGCGGCGTCGTCGATCCGGCGCTGCCGACGGCCGACGTCGTCCGCCTGCTCATGGACAGCTATTTCGGAGCGATCGTCGATTTCGTCATCACCGGCGAATCGAGATACGAGCGTTCGACGGCGGCGCTCGAAAGGGTGCTGTCCCCGCGCGAAGGGTGAAGGCAAAGACTTGATGCGCGCTGGCAATGCGGCGCTGTGCTGTCCCCGCGCGAAGGGTGAAGGCTCGAAGATCATCTCGCGTAGGAGGGGTGCTCCCGTGTTGTCCCCGCGGGAAGGGCGACGGCGGTCGGCCAGCCGCGCGCCTTGCCCGGGCTCGCCGCGCAGCCTTAGGGTTGATGAATGGCGGAGCAAATCGATGTGCTGATGGTCGAAGACGAAGCGGCGCTTGCGGCCTCGACGGTCGAGTACCTCAATTTGTCGCAGATCAAGGCCCGCGCGGTGGGCAGCGCCGAGGAAGCCCTCACGGCCGTGTCGAAACTGGATCCGCGGCTCATACTGTTGGACGTCAACCTTCCGGGGGCCAGCGGATTCGAGTTTTGCCGCAGGCTCCGCAAAGACAGAGACACCCCGGTCGTCTTCATTTCGGCGCGCACGGGCGAAGACGATCAGATTCTCGCCCTGACGCTGGGAGGGGACGATTACATCGTCAAACCCTATTCGCTGGCCCTCCTCGTGGCGAAGGTGCGGCGGACTTTGGCGAGGTCGGCCTCGGGTTCTGCGGGCGGGCGTGAGGCCGGCGTCTACGACGACGGATGGCTCGCCGTCGACCTCGAATCCTCCCGGGTGAGTGTCGATGGCGCGGAGATCCCGCTCGCGGCGATGGAATTCGACCTGCTTGCCTACCTCGTGGCCAACCGGGGGAGGGTCGTCGAAAAACGGGAGCTGTTGAACAAGGTGTGGGGCGGCGCCGTCACGGGCGACGGCACTTTGGCGGTCCACGTGCGCCGCCTCCGCAGGCGAATCGAGCCCGACCCCGACAATCCGGCGTATATCTGCACGGTATGGGGGAGAGGATACCGTTTTCGCGAAGGCGGGGCGTCCTTGAAGGCCGGAGAAGCGCCCCCGAGAACTGGAGAAGCGTCCGCGAGAGCTGGAGAAGCGCTGTGACGACGCGAGACGCCTCGGCGATTCCAGTTAGGCGGGCAGGCGGCCGAAGTAGGAAAGGCCTGAAAGCGAACGGCGGAAAAAGCCAGGGAGCGGACAACCGGGGAAAGGGCGGCCGATGAAGGGCGCCGTCGCCGCTGTCGTCGTCGCTGCAGCCGCCGCTCTTGCGATTCTGTTCGGTTCCGAGCCCGCCAAGGGTTTCAAGTCCGACGTCGTGCCCGCCAACGAGCTCGTCGAAGCGGTCGAAAAGTCGTGGCCCGACGCCCGCGCGGCCGACGCCCGGACCGGTCGGCGCTTTCCCCAGGTCACCGTCGTTGGAGACGACGGATCACTCGTGTACTCGCGCGGCAGAAGGATCGACGGCGATCGCGACGCCATGCGGACGGGCGCGGTCGGTTTCGAGCTTGTCGCGGGAGGGCGGCACGTTGGGCGCATGTGGATTTACAACGGATGGGTGGAGAAGGAGGAAGAGGCCCGGCAGGCGGCGCTCCGGCTGGCGGGCGGAACGATCCTCGCAGTGGCCGCGTTTTGCCTTCTCGTCGTCGCGGTGTCCAGGCGGCGCCTTCTGCGGCCCTTCAAGCAGTTGAGTTTCTTTGCGCGCGAGGTGGCACAAGGCAATCTCGACGTCCCCTTGCGGATGGATCGGAACAATGTGTTCGGGCCGTTCACCGAGGCATTCGACATCATGCGCGACGAGCTCGGCCGGGCGCGCAGGGCCGAAGCCGCGGCGAAGGAGTCGAAGAAACAGCTTGTGGCCGAGCTGGGGCACGATATTCGCACGCCTGTCGCCTCGATCGCCGCCACCGCGGAGCTCCTCGAGGCGACGGAGGCCAGCGAATCCAAACGCGAGAAGATCGAGGTCATTCGTCAGAAGGCCGGTCAGATCGAAGAGCTCATGGCGGACGTCGCCCGGGCCAACCGCGAGGAAATCGCCTCCCTTCGGGTCGCCCCCGTTCCTGTCGGCAGCGAGGACATAGAAAGGTGGTTGAGGGCGGCAGACGCGGACGAGGCGATGGGGGACTTTTCCCTGCCGCACTGCCTGGTTTCCGTCGACCGGCTGCGCATGCGGCAAGTCTTCGACAACGTCGTCGCCAACTCGCGCAAGTACGCCGGCACGCCCATCGAAGTAAGAGCAAGCGTCGACGAGCACTTTCTTCTCATCGTCGTCCGCGACCGCGGCCCGGGCGTGGACCGCGGAGAGATCGAGGCGATCTTGGGCAAGGGCGTGCGGGGTTCGAACGTGAAGGGGGTGCCCGGCGAGGGACTCGGCCTCTACACGTCAAGCTGTCTCATGGAGCGCATGGGCGGGGCGCTTTCGTGCCGCCTGGCCGACCCAGGCTTCGCCGTCGTCCTTGAAATTCCGCTCGCCAGGTGAGGCATGCGGGCGGGGCGCAAGGTTTGGCTCTGCCGATCGAGCGGCTCTTCGCTCCGGGCGCACCGGCAAGGCGCGCCGAAATATAAGGCGCGCGCCGTTCAGAATCTTGCCGGCAGAGTTAAGAAACAGTTAAGAATCGCGAAAAGGCTTCGTAATCGGTTGTTGCGTACCTTGGAAGCATGAACGCAACAGAGAACCGCAATGCGGTACGCGAAAAGAACAATGACACGGCGCAATCTGAGGGGGAAACGTCGCACTCCAAGGACGTGATTGTGACGAAGAAGCTTTCAAAGACTTTCTCGCACAAGGGGACCCAGCAGCATGTGCTGAAGAACCTTGACCTGGCGATCCGCCGCGGCGGCTTCACCGTAATCATGGGGCCCTCCGGCGCAGGAAAATCCACCCTCCTTTACGCGCTTTCGGGCATGGACAAGCCGTCCCTGGGAAGCGTGGTGTTCGACGGCGAGGACATCACAGAGCTCAGCCAGGACAAGCTGGCGGTCTTCCGGCGGACTCACTGCGGCTTCGTCTTTCAACAGATCAACCTTCTCGACTCGATGTCCCTCACGGACAATGCGATGGCGCCGGGGTTGCTTGTCGGCAAGCGAAAGGCCGTGGCCGCCCGCGTCGATACGCTGTTTGACCTCGTGGGTGTCGACGAGGCGACCAGGAAGAAGTTTCCGGGGATGGTTTCGGGCGGGGAGGGCCAGAGGGCCGCCATCGTCCGGGCCCTTGTCAACGAACCCGACGTCGTCTTCGCCGACGAACCCACCGGGCAGCTCAACTCCGAAAACTCGCTGCGCATTCTCGATCTTCTCAGCCGAGTCAACCGCGCCGGTCAGACGGTGGCCATGGTGACCCACGACCTCAATTCGGCTTTGCGCGGAGACCGCATCCTCTACCTGCGCGACGGGACGATCCAGGGAGAATTGAACTTGGGCGCCTTCGAGACCGCGGACAAGGACCGCCGCGACCGTCTCGCCGCGTTCCTCGAGGAAATGGGGTGGTGACAATGCGCCGCATGTTCCTCAAACGAAGCCTGCGCAGATCGGCCGGACAGTTCGTCATCGTCGGCCTGCTCGTGGCCATCGCTTCGGCGATGCTGCACCTCGCGGCCGTTCTGATCCTCCAGTATCCGGCGACTTTGGACGACGCCACAGCCAAGCTCAACACCGAGCATATTTTCATCCTGCTCGAGAACGAAAAAGGCTCCCGCGACGCCGAGAGAATCGCCAGAGACGACGGCCGGGTCAAGGATCACATACTTCTTCAGACGCTGCGGGCAGGCGCGACCTTCGAGTACGACGGCAAGGAGCAGATCAGCGCCGTTACGATCGTTGAACAAGACAAAGACACGCGCATTGGACGAAGCGGAGTCGTGGCCGAAGATTCCAAGCGTCACGCCGACCCCATATGGCTGCCGTATTCCTTCAAGACGGCCGGAGGATACAAGCTCGGAGATCCCTTTGAAATGACAGTAGGCGAAGTCAAACATCGGTATCACATTCAGGGATTCCACGAGAATCCCGTGAGCGGCGTGATGGGCTCGATCCAGGTCGAGTTTCGGGTGAAAGCCTCCGAGGCCGCCGCTTTGGCGTCGGCTCCCGGAATGAACCGCGTCTGGCAGCTGAGGGCGCTCGTTAAAGACGTGTCGCAGGCGGACGACGTCGCAGCAGAGATCTCTTCGAAGGTGACCAAGGCTGCGGTGCAAAGCGGGAGTGCAAGCCCGGTTCTCGTGAGCGTCGGGTGGAAGCTGCTTTCCTCGGTGCTGATGATCCCCGCCAACGTCCTCATTTTCTCCTTCATTCTTTTCGCGGCGATCGTCGCCTCCGTGGTGGCGGTCATCGTCAGATTCGCCATCCGCTCGGTCATCGTCCGCGAGATGCCCGCGTTGGGGACGCAGAAGGCCCTCGGCTTCCGCTCTGGCCACATTGCCCGGCTGCTCGCTCTGCCCTTCGCGATCGTCGCCTTGGCGGCTTCCCTTGCGGGGGCCGCGGTCGGCGTCGCCCTCTTCCCGGCGATACGCCAGCTGGTCGAGTCCCAGTCCGGATTGCAGTGGTCTCCGAAGGTCGGCGTCGTCGGAGTGGGCGCGGCAGCGGGAGCGATGCTGGCGGTCGTCGGCGTCACCGCCCTCGCGGTCGCCAGAAAGGTGCGAAAGATACCTCCCGTCGAGGCCTTGCGCGGCGGGGAGGCCACACACTCATTCCACTCCAATCATTTGCCCCTGCGAAAGGCACGCGGGCCGCTGACGCTGGTGCTCGGTGTGAAGTCCGCACTTCAGGCCCGGGCTCAGACGATCATGGTGGTCATTGTGATCGCGATGGTTGCTTTTGCCTCCGTCTTTTCCGTGGCACTGTACTCGGCCCTGTTCAAAGATTCCCGCAAGGTGGTCGGCATTTTTATCGGGGACCGGCAGGACGTCACCGTCTCGGTGCTGAAAGGCCGCTCGGTCGAGGCCGTGCGCAAAGACCTGGGGGCGATGCCCGGAGTCGAGCGTGTTCAGATCTTCGACAACACCAGGAACGCCGACGTGTCCGGGCGCACGGTGTCACTTTCGGTCGCCGATTCCTATCCCTCCTCGAAGGGAAGCCGGTCCGTCTACAAGGGCAGATATCCGAAGTCCGCCAATGAAATATCCCTTGGCGGCAAGTTCGCGAAGAGCCTTGGCGTGGACGTCGGCGACGAAGTGACCGTCGATTTTCAAGGAGGAAAGGCGACTTACCTCGTGACGGGTTTGACGCAGACCGTTGTGCGCATGGGCATGGTCGCCTCGGTCACCATCGACGGCGCCAAGCGCATGAACGCCGCCTACCAGCCGAAGTACGCGACCGCCGTCCTCAAGGAGGGGCAAAACATCGACGCCTTCGTCGGCAAAGTGAGAACCGAGATGAAGGGGCGGTACAACTACGTCGTCAACTCGTATGCGATCTCCGAGTCCTACGTCGCTCCGTACCTGGCGATGAGTAAGACGATGTCCTTCGCGATCTTCGGCGTGGCAGGGTTTGTGACGATGCTGGTTATCGGTCTGGTGGTCAGTTCGGCGATGGTGCGCTCGCGGCGCACTTTCGGAGTGCTCAAGGCTGCGGGATTCACCAATGCCCAGCTTATGCGCCAAATGCTCGCCTGCTATCTTCTGCCCGTTGCAATAGGCGGCGCGATCGGGATCGCAATCGGAAGTGTGACCGCCATTCCCTTATTCGAGGGTTTGCTCCGGTCCCTGGGAGTCGAGCGGCTGGATGCAGAGATGCCGGCCCTCATGGTCGTCGGCTTGGGCATGGCGCTGCTTCTTATAACCGCCCTGCTCGTCATGGTCCTGGCCCGCAGGACGCGCACGGTCACATCGAGGGAGCTGCTGGCAGAGTAGGGGGACGGCTGTCGACGAGTGCATTCTCCGGGGCATTGCCGGTCGGATGGGCCGACGTCGAACTCACCGAACGCAATGGAGCGGCTCACGACGAACACGCGTCGCCTCCGCCTCTGACGAACGGCGCAGGGCGCCGAGCGGATACGGTTTTCCCGCTTGGCGCCCTGCCGCGTTGGCAAGGTGGAATTTGAACGGCTCTGGTGGATAAGATCCGAATGGTTCCCGGTCACACAAGCATTGGCGGCGCGGAAGACGACATGGTGGCGTGGTCTGGATGGCACCAGAGCTTCGGTCCGTCGACGCCGGAACCTTATAATAACCTCAACTACGAGCATTTCAGCACAGACAAAGCCACCGATGCTGACGGTGCGCACTATTCCGGATCGGAAGGGCACTCTGAATACATGAACAATGCCGAAAACGGGCAGATGCGGACCTCGGTGAAGAATATCGCCAGCGTTGTCGCGGGCAACGGCATCTATTTCCCGGAGCGTTGACGATGCGCCGTGTTTCGTCGACAGTTGGCGGCCTTGTTGGGGCTCTTCTCCTATTTTTGTCTTCCTGTGTCTCTGGAAAGGATGAGAACGTGAACGGCGATGTTACGCCCACGCGGGTGAGCAGTCTGTCGATTGTCGAGGAGCGGCGTCAGACGATCGGCCTCCTGTTGTCGTTTTACGACATGCTGTCGAAAGAGTTCGGGGTCGGTGAATGGAAGCCGCTTCGAGTTCATGCCCAGATCGGTGAGAATTTCGGAGTGCATTGCCCAAGTGGCTACGCCTCGGAGAGATATGACCTCGCCATTGCCGGGCCGTTGACGCCAGAGAAATGGAAGGCGGCCTTAAGCCGTATGTACAAGTTGGCAAAACCTCTAGGATTCGGATCTCCAAAAACGGAAGCTCCGGGAAGAAACGGAGGGCAGTCGGCTGTGTTTGCACGCCCAGATGGAGCTCGCATCCTTATTAGGTACAGGGTGAAGAGTCTTGTTCGCATAGATACCGGGTGCGCGAAAGGCGAAGTATATGAAGGGTGGCCAGCTGGAACGGAGGCTGTCCCGGAGCGGCTGCGAACCACTGGGCGGCATGAGGATGGCAATCCGCCCGAAACGTGGGCTCCCTACTCCCCGCCTGGTTCGCCCAGCGCCGCCCCGACAAGTTCTTTTGTCAGGACTCAAACCAAGGGAAAGGAATGACGGTGGTCGATAGGCTCCGGTACGACCCTCAAGTCGTGGATTCGATGCTGTGGAAGTTTGACTCCGCCGTCGAACAGGTCCGCGAATCAAAAGGCGAAAGCGAGATCGCTGCGAGTGCAGGAGCTTTCGTGGGAGGCGGTCTGGAAGGCAAAGCGGTTGTTTGAGGGGATTTGCAAGTACTTAACGTGGACTTGCACCGTAATGTTTTTTCTAGCTAGTAGGTTGTGTGAAAGAGGCAAATGCGTCGTTCCGAACCTTCTGATGTGTTAAGAGATGCAATCGTAGAAGCCGTACCGGAGGATGTGTATATAAATAACGAATATTTCGATCGATATTCAGCTCTTGCTTCCGATGAAAAGTGGTGTCCCGCCCTCAGCGAAACGACGTCGTGCCCCGACTTTTCCTTGTGTTCTAGCTTATCCTACGCATAGGACTTTAGTCCCTTCATCCATTTTCCGATCCATGAAATGGTTGAAGTCCATGAGCCTCCTTGCGGTAGGCCAAGTAAATCACGATCTCACGCAGGTAAGGCTGAGAAGCTCACCACCATCCTTTTAACGGAAGGCAATCTAAATGAAACGCAGGATTCGACATGTGTCCGCGATCGCCTCTTTCCTTTCCCTCATCTCCGTGGCCCCCGCCGTCGCTGACGTCGGCGCTTCGGGTCCGGCCCCCTCGTCTGCGGGGAAATCCATCGGTCTCCGCGTAGGCGAGGATCCCACGCCCGCTCCGGGGAACTCGGCAGGCTCGCCCGGGGGCTCCCAGGGAGGGGCCGATGGATCCCAAGGCAATACGAACGCTCCCAGGAAGTCCTACGGCGTGAGGGGGTATTTGGTCACGAGGAAGGCCCCCGCGCGCTCGATTGCGGGTTTCAAGACTACGCGGGATTCTTATCATTTTGCCATTGACGGGAAGGAATACACCCTCGAAGCGACTCCGCAATACAGGAACCCCTCGGTGGCTCTTGCGCGCTTCAAAACGACACACGCGGCCTCTATTGCAAAGATCCGTGCGCACTTCAAGCTCCCGGACCTTTCGGAGCAGACCGCCACGCAGTACGTCAATGCCCTTTCGGATCAGGTCATGGCCGCGAACACGCCGGTGTCTTCGGATGAGATTTTCGCCGTCGCCGATTTCTCCTCCACCCTGGCGGCTCCCGCTGACAACGCCAAGACGGAGCAGGTGCTTCCCAAGCTCGTTTATGCGACGAAGACCAAGAACGTCTCGGCGATCATCCGGACCGGAGGCATTCTGGACAGCACGATTCCCGCGGCTTCCAAGAAGAACGTCACCCTCACCCAGAAGCTCGATTCGATGACCGGCGGCCTGAAGATGAACCCTGGAGGGTCGCAGCCGAGCCCGAGTGCGACGCCGACCAGCCCCAACGGGAGCCAGCCGACCTCGACCGCTTCACCTACCAATCCCGACGGGAGCCAGCCCAGCCCGAGCGTAACGCCGATCAAACCCGGCGAGGAGCAGCCGAGCCCGAGTGCGACGCCGACCAGCCCCGACGGAAGCCAGCCGACCTCGACCGCTTCACCCTCCGCTCCGAACGGCGAGCAGCCTAGTCCGAGCGCGACGCCGACCAATCCCGACGGGAACCAGCCCAACCCGAGTGCGACGCCGACCAGCCCCGACGGAAGCCAGCCCAGCCCGGGCACAACCCCCGCCGCCCCGGCGCAGCCTCAGACGAAAAAGCTCACGGTTCCCAATGTCGATGCGGCCGTCGCCTACGCCAAGAAGTACGCCTTCACGCCGA
The DNA here is from genome assembly GCF_057238965.1 of Peptidiphaga sp. Classification (NCBI taxonomy): domain Bacteria; kingdom Bacillati; phylum Actinomycetota; class Actinomycetes; order Actinomycetales; family Actinomycetaceae; genus Peptidiphaga; species Peptidiphaga sp. The sequence goes on along the minus strand of NZ_DBHHEV010000008.1, from coordinate 22,827 downwards.
ACACTCAGCAGTACAAGTACTTCGAGCACGCAGACTGCACAAACTTCGCGTCTCAGATTCTTGCGGCCGGCGGCCAGCCCACCGACGCTTACTGGCACCCGCACCCGTGGGGCGACTCCACCAGGCACACCTACTCGTGGGCGGTGGCCAACGCCTTTGCCCGCCACTGGGGCCTCAACCAGGGAACGACCAGCTGGACCGAGTTCGCCTCTCGCGTCCACCGCGGATCCTTCGTGGCTTTGGCTTACTCGAACGGCAAGGTCTACCACACCGCATTCGTGACCGAGCAGGCTGACGTCGTCAGCGACGAGTACGGAACGTATCGGACCTTCGCCATTGCCCAGCACACTCGCAACTACGAGGGTTGGGTCCACGGCAACGGCCTTGCCTCCGTGTGGAAGCAGCGCGGCTACTGGATCACCGCTGAGGGCGACAGCAACGGACAGTAAGGGCGAAGCAACAGACAGCGGCGGCTGCTGAGGCGCCTCCGCACTGAAACGCAGCGTCCGCGAAAAGGCGGGGCGCGGGACTGCCGGAAGGCAGCCCGCGCCCCGTTTCTTTGATTCCGTTTATGCCACGACGCCGCACATCAAGACTGCAAGGGTGCCATGGGTCCGCGTGCCAAATCTGGGAGGATGTCATGGGTCTGTACGTTGAGCCTGCGAGGATCCCTTGGGTCCGCATGTGGAAAACGTCATGCGTCCTCTTGCGAGGCCGCTGACGGCGACTCTGTCCTCGCTTTCAATCCCAATCTCCGTGCGCGGTCGGTCTGCCGACGCATTCGAGGCCGGCCTGAAGGAAAGCGCATGCGAGGTCGGCCTGCGGACGCATGCGAGGCCGGCCTGCGAGAGTATGCGACGTCGGCTTGTTTGCCGCCTCCGCCCGTTCAGCCGGCGAATGCGCGCAGCGGCTGGCCCGCGACCTCCGCCCGCATGTGGAAGACTGCGCCCGCGCCCGGCTCGTCGGCCGTCTGGCGCGACGTCGTGATGAAAACGTCGCGAAGGTCCTCCCCGCCGAGGGTCACTGCCGTCACCCCGCGCACGGGAAGCTCCCACTCGCCGAGCACCTCGGCTTCGGGGGAGTAGAGGCGCACTTTGCCGACCCGGTTCATCGCGCACCACACATTGCCCTCGGAATCGACGCAGAGGCCGTCGGGCCGTCCGCCGTCGCCGTCGTGGAAAAGTCTGCGGTTGACGAGACTTCCCGATTCGTCGACGTCGAATACGCTCGTTCCTCCCGTGGCGGTGTCGTTGTAATAGGCGAGCCTTCCGTCGGCCGTGAAGTCGATGCCGTTGGACGTGGTGACGGAATCCAGCACGACGTCGACGGCGCCGTCGGCCCCGATGCGGTAGAGCTTGGCGCCGCCCGGGGTCTTGTCGTACGGCATGGACCCGGCGTACAGTCTGCCCGAAAGGTCGACGCCGCCCTCGTTCATCCGAACGCCAGGATCCGCCCACATCTCGGCTTGCGGAACGGGCGCGCCGAAGGCCGAATCGGCCAGGGCGATGCCGCGCTCGACGCCCACGACGTATCCGCCGCCCGCGCGAGGGCGCACGAAGGCCGCAACTGACGACCCCGTCGGCAGCCGCTCGACGCTTCCGTCCGAGCCGATCGTGAGGATGTCGCCCGCAAGCATGTCGACGATCCGCAGCCCGCCCCACGAGGCATGCCACGCCGGTCCTTCGCCGTGAAAGGCGACGATGTCAGTTATTTGAGTTGTCTTCTCCATCGTCGACGATGATAACGCGAAGATTGCGCGGGCCGTGGACGCCGTCGACGCGCACCAGCTCAATGTCCGAGGTTGCCGAGGGGCCGGCGATCCACGTGGTCGGACGCGTCGGATTTTCGCCGAGCACGGCGACGGCCTCGGGAACCGTCGCCTTGACGTCCGAGGCTTTGAGCACCACCACGTGGGTGTCGGGGACAAGGGAGATCGCACGCCTGCCCATGTCCGGCGCGCCGTCGAGCATGATCGTGCCCGAAAGGGCGACGGCCACGCGCGAGGCGGTGACGACGGCGTCGATCCGGTCCAGCTCGGCGTTGCTCAAAGGCGGCTCGTCGACGTGAATCTCGCGGCCCTTCGCGGCCGCCTCCGCCCAGGCGGGGTCGAGCCCGGGCGGCACGACGACGCTCGCCGCGTCTGACAGCGCCTCGGCGATGGCGGCCGGCACGTCGGCGGCGGTGGCCGCATGGGTGACCTTCGCCGTGTAATCGACAAGCTTCTCCTCCATCTCCGCCACGACGTCCGATCCGTCGCCTCTTGTGCGATAGTCCCGCGGAATCTCAGGCACGGGGATGGGCCCCGCCGCTCGGATTCGGCGGAAGATCTCCTCGCGTGCGTTCGTGGCTGCCTTCATCGCCCGCCCTCCTTTTCTTCGCGCGCCTTCCACCATTGCCTGAAGCTTTGGGCGGGCGGCGCCGGAACGTCGCGCACCCTCGTCCACGATTTCGCGACCGGAAGCGGAACGCGGCTGATCTTCAAGTTGGGCCCGGCGATCAGACGCCCAGCCTGGACGCTTTTGCCCGCGGCCTCCATCGCCTTGCCTGAACGCATGACCTTCGACGAGACGGCCATGCCCACGTCCCAGATGTTCGGAATGCCGCCGCGGTTGGCTTCTACCGACTTGTGGCGCAGATGGACGAGGATGTTCGGAAGGTCGATCTTGACCGGGCAGACGTCTCCGCACGCACCGCACAGGGAGCAGGCGAAAGGCAGACTGGATGCTGGATCGCTGTGATCGTAGGCCTCTAGCAGCTGCGGGGTGAGGACGGAGCCGATCGGCCCCGGATACACCGAGCCGTAGGCGTGCCCGCCCGTGTGGCGGTATACGGGGCAGATGTTCATGCAGGCGGCGCAGCGGATGCATTTGAGGGCCTCGCGCCCGACCTCGTCGGCCAGCACGTTGGTGCGCCCGTTGTCGAGAAGGATGATGTGGAACTCCTGCGGTCCGTCGCCCTCGGTGACGCCCGTCCAGAACGACGTGTACGGGTTCATGCGCTCGCCGGTCGCCGACCGCGGCAAAAGCTGGCCGATGACCTCGATGTCGCGGTACTGCGGCACGAGCTTCTCGATTCCCATGATCGTGATGAGGGTTTCGGGAAGGGTCAGGCACATTCTGCCGTTGCCTTCCGACTCGAAGATTCCCACCGTGCCGGTTTCGGCCACCCCGATGTTTGCGCCCGAGAGTGCGACCTTTGCCGTCAGGAATTTTTTGCGCAGGTGCGCGCGAGCGGCCATGGCGAGGATGCGCGGTTCGTCGCTCAGGCCCTGGGCGTCTTCCATTCGCGCCTCAAAGATGGCTTTCACCTCGGCGCGGTTGCGATGGATCGCGGGGACGACGATGTGCGAGGGCATATCCTCCGAAAGCTGGACGATCATCTCGGCCAGGTCCGTCTCCCACGCTTTGATCCCGTGTTTTTCCAGATGCTCGTTGAGGTTGATTTCTTGGGTTGCCATGGACTTGACCTTGACAACCTCGTCCACTCCCTTGGCGGAGATGAGGTTGAGCGCGATTGCGTTGGCCTCTTCGGCGTCGCGTGCCCAATGGACCACGCCGCCGCGCTTGGTGACGTTTTCTTCGAATTGCTCGAGGAGCCTCACCCAGTCGGCTGCCACGGTCCTCTTGATGTTCGACGCCGCTTCGCGAAGGCCTTCCCAATCGGGCATCTCCTCGACCCGCAGATTGCGCTTGGCTCGGATCTTGCCCGTCGCATACCCGAGATTGCGCCGCATCTGCGTGTTCTTGAGGGTCTCGTGAGCAGCCTGGGGAAAATGCCCGCCCCACTGCAGCGGATCGTCGGGAATCGGATGGCCGGGATGCCAGCCGAGCTTTGCCTCTTCGGCGTCTTTCTGCGTCCACGTCGAGGGGCGGAACTTCTTGGCGAAATCAGAGACGGTTCCCATCATGCACCTACCTTCGTATTGGTCGCGGGGGCGAACCAGGGGGATTCCTCGGTTCCTGCAAGGACTTCGGCCAGATGCATCGATCTGATGCCGGAGCCGGATCGCGCCAGGCCTCCGCCGATGTTCATCAGGCACGAATAGTCGCCTGCCACGACGATCTCGGCGCCCGTCGAGATGATGTTCGCCATCTTGTCGGAGAGCATCGCAGCCGAGACCTCGGGATTCTTCAGCGAGAAGGTCCCTCCGAAGCCGCAGCAGACGTCGGAATCGGGCAGCGGCACGTAGTCGATGCCCCGGACGGCCGCGATGAGCCGCGTGGCGGTGTCTCCGATGCGCGCCATCCGCAGGGAATGACACGTGGTGTGATACGTGACCCTGTGAGGAAAATAAGCGTCGACGTCGACCATTCCGAGCACGTTGACGAGCAATTCGGGAAGGTCGTAGGTTTTCTTGGCGAGCGCTTCCGCGTAGACCGCGAGCTCTGGCTCGCCCTGGTCTCTCGCCACGAGCGGCGCCTGATGCCGGAGCGATCCCGTGCACGAGCCCGATGGGGCGACGATGGCGTCCCATTGCCCGTCGAGCACGGGGGTGAAGGTTTTGACATGGTTGCGAATAAGCGGCATGGCCTCGGGATAGTAACCCGTGTTGATGTGCATTTGGCCGCAGCAGCCTTGGTCTTCGGGGAAGCAGACCTCGTGTCCTAGACGTTCGAGCAAATGGACGGTCGCCTGCGCCGCCTGCGGAAACATGACGTCCGCGATGCACGTCGAAAACAGTGCGATTTTCATACGTTTGCCTTTTCTGTTGAGGGGCTTGGGCCACTGTTTCGCCTGCCGTCGTAGACGGCGTCGCGTAAGCGGATCCGCGGGAATCGCGTGCGGCGATCCCGAAGCGCGGCCAAGGAAGCCCCTTGCCTACCGTGCGGATGAAACCCTGGCGTCAGTTTGTGACGAGGAACCCCAGCGTCCCGCTCGAAGCAAGCACCACGATCATGCCGAGCAGCGCGATGAAAGCGATCGAGTAGGGGGCGGCTTTGCGCAGGAGCGTCGATTCGGATCCGGGCTCCTTGATCGCCGTGGCCGCGATTGCGAGGTTCTGAGGGCTGACTATTTTTCCGATGCCACCTCCGATTTCGTTGGCTGCCAAGAGCAGCTGAGTGCTGATTCCGGCCTTCGCTCCGGCCGTCGATTGGAGATTTGCGAATAGGGCGCCGGCCGACGTCGCCGAACCGGTCACCGCGGTTCCGACCCACCCGAGGATGGGCGAGAGGAATGCGAACGCCCCGCCCGCCGCGGCGAGCCAGGTGCCGATCGCCACCGTCTGGCCCGAGAAGTTCATGACGTACGCGAGCGCCATGACGACGGCGATCGTGAGGATGGCGAGCTTGAGGTCGACGACCGTCTTCCACAGCGTCGTCATCCCCTTGCCGAAGGAGAAGGGGTATTTTCCGCCGGAGCTGCTCTTTCCGTAGACGAAGGCGACGATCAGCCCGGTCAGCAGGAGCATCGTCCCCGGCGAGGAAAGCCAGCTGAACGTGAATTGGGTTGCCTTGACGGCCTGCCCCTTGGCGTCTATGAGCTGACCGTCGAGCCCCGGCCAGCCGAATGTCACGTCCGTCGATTCGAGAGCCTTGGGCACGTCGATTCCCGCCGTCCACAGCTTGGCGACGGCGAAAATGACGACCACGAGCCAGTAGGGCAGGAGCCCCAGGGCCACGCGCGAGCCGCTGAGCTTTTCCGAGGAGGCCTCGGACATCTGCTCCTCAGGCGTTCGGGGGCGCCACACTCGCAGAAGGAGGGTGACCGAGGCGAAGGAGAGCAGCGAGGCGAACACCGCCGTCAACTCGTAGGAAAGGAAGTTTGCGGCCAAGATGTGGCCCAGCCCCATGGTCACGCCGGCCACGAGCGCGGCGGGCCACGCCTGTTTCATTCCGCGTTTGCCGTCGAGGATGCCGAGGAGGAGCACGGGGATCCAGCACAGAAAGAGCGGGGTGATGCGGCCTTGGGTCGCGCCGACGGCGTCGGCGGAGGAGTTGCCGAGCTTTGCGGCGGTGGTCACCGGGATGGCCATCGCGCCGAAGCAGACGTTGAGGGCGTTGCCCACCATCGTCACGAGCGCCGCTTTGATCGCGGGGACGCCGAGGGCGAGAAGCATGGCGCAGGAGATCGCGACGGGTGCGCCGAAACCCGCGAGGCCTTCCATCAGGCCGCAGAAGCAGAAGCCGATGAGGAGCGCCTGGACCCGCATGTCGCCTTTGCCGACGGCGGCGAATACCCGCCTGACGTCTTCCGAGCGGCCCGTTTTCTCCGTCAGGTTGTAGAGCCACACGGCCATGATGACGATGTAGACGATCGGGAAGAGGCCGAAGGCCGCGCCCTGGGTCGCGGAAAGCAACGCGAGGTCGACGGGCATGCCGAAGGCGAAGATCGCGGCCGCGAGGGCCGCCGCGAGCGAAATGATCGCGCACACGTGCGTTTTCACCTTGAACACGCCCAGGAGAATGAAAAAGACGACGAGCGGCAGAAGGCCGAGCAGCGCCGTCAGGGCGAGCGACGATCCGACCGCCGTCGTCGACGGCGTGTAGGCGGCGTGAATCATGGGGTCTCCTTTCTGCGAGGGAATTTGCCCCTGGCCGTACCTCCGTTGGTTACGGTCTGAAAGTGACCGAAATGGTGAGAGCCTCGGCCGCACCCTTCACGCACCGAAATCTCATGACGTGCGGCCTACGTTACACCAGCGTGTGCTCCAGATCAATGGCATCGGCAAGCGGGGCCCAATCGACAGGCCGTTCGCAGACCGGCAATGCCCGCCATAAATGAGTCGAATGCTTGTTGGCGGGTGCGGGTCGAATGCATGCTGGTGGGTGCGGGTCGAATGCTTGCTGGCTGGCGGGCGGGTTCCGCAAAGTCGGGAGGCCTTTCCGCCGACGGTCGGCTTCTCTTCGTCTCGCATCCTTGAAAGGCACACCAACCTACTGAAACGCCTGCTATTCCGGTGTTTGGTGTGCAGAGTTTGAACACCCAACCGTTTGTCGGGAGTTGAGGAGGCTCGACCGGGCTGTGACGGCGGGAATCGACGTGCTCAAGGCTCTCGCATCGACGGGGCTTTCAATGCCGGCTCGTTTGGCGACACGACCGCCTATGGGAAGCCACGACCGCCTATGGGAAATAGGGATCGACTCGAAGCCTGGATCGGTCGGCATTCCTAAGGAAATGCCGGATGCCGCCAAGACGATTCAATGGGCCCTTCAATAGGAACGCCCCGTCTGGACAGACGGCGACGCCCAGTCCAAACAGTGGGAACGTTCAGCCTGGACGAGTGAGCGTGTGGACTCAGAAGAATGGGGAGCCCGTTTGGGAAGAGGGGCATCAGCCCAGACAAAAGGTACCCGGAGCCTCCTTTGGCGTTGTCCGTCTGACGCCCTATGGCAGGAGGCTCCGGGAGCTTCAATGTGTCCGAACCGGTTCTCGGCGACGTCGAACTTTGATTCGGCTAGCCCAAGCTACCACGGCTGGCCCTGGGCGTGACAACTCGAGACCGACCCGAGTTTGTCAGCCGTCCGCGTAGCACGGTCGCCGACGATCGTTTGCCGATGACGCCGACTGGCCGTTTGTCGGCGTCGCGCCGAAGGCCGCCGACGTCGCCCGCCGGTCACTTGACGTCGTCGTCGACCCAGTCGAGGGTCTTCGATATCGCCTTCTTCCACTGGCGGAGCTGACGCTCGCGCTCGGCCGGCTCCATTTCGGGCTTCCAGCGCTTGGCTTCGGACCAGTTAGCGACGACGTCCTCCTCTCCGGACCAGAAGCCGACCGCAATGCCCGCCGCATAGGCTGCTCCAAGGGCAGTAGTCTCTGCGACCACGGGCAGGACAACCTCGGTGTCGAGGATGTCGGCCTGGCCCTGCATGAGTAGATCGTTGGCGGTCCTGCCGCCGTCGACTCTCAACTGCTCCAACTTGACCTTCGAATCGGCCTCCATGGCGTCGAGGACCTCGCGGGTCTGGAAGGCCGTCGACTCCAAAGCCGCGCGGGCAATGTGCGCCTTCGTGTTGTAACGCGTCATGCCGACGATCGCTCCACGGGCATCGCCGCGCCAATGCGGAGCGAATAGGCCCGAGAACGCCGGGACGAAATACACCCCGCCGTTGTCGTCCACGCTGGCGGCCAGAGCCTCGACCTCCGGGGCCGTGGCGATGATCTCCAGATTGTCGCGCAGCCACTGGATGAGCGAGCCGGACACCGCGATAGAGCCTTCGAGGGCGTACACCGCGGGCTTGTCGCCGATCTTGTAGCAGACGGTGGTGATGAGCCCGTTGTCCGAAAGCTGAGGCTCGGTCCCGGTGTTCATAAGCATGAAGCAACCGGTTCCGTAGGTGTTTTTCGCCATGCCGGGCTGGAAGCATGCCTGGCCGAAAGTCGCCGCCTGCTGGTCGCCCAGGTCGCCGGCGATCGGCTTGCCCGGAAGCAGGCCCTTTGGCCGCCCGTATCCGTACACCTCGGAAGAGGAGCGGATCTCGGGGAGGAGCGACATCGGAATGCCCGCGATCTCGCAGATGTCCTCGCGCCATTGCAAGGTCCGCAGGTCCATGAGCATCGTGCGGGAAGCGTTCGTCACGTCGGTGACGTGGACGCCGCCCTCCGGGCCGCCCGTCATGTTCCAGATAAGCCACGTGTCGGGGTTTCCGAATGCCAGTTCGCCGCGCTCGGCCCGCTCGCGCACACCGGGGACGTTTTCGAGGATCCACATGATCTTCGTGATCGAGGCGTAGGTCGAGAGCGTCTCGCCCACGATCGAACGGAATCGGTCGGGGCCGCCGTCGGCCGCGAGCCGATCGACGAGGTCCTGGGAACGGGTGTCCTGCCAGACGATGGCGTTGTAGACCGGCTCGCCTGTTGCGCGGTCCCAAATGATCGTCGTCTCGCGCTGGTTCGTGATGCCCACCGCGGCGACTTCGTGGTGGTTGGCCTCTGCGCCGCCCAAAGCCATGCCCACGGTCTGGCGGACGTTGTCCCAGATCTCGTTTGGGTCGTGCTCGACCCACCCCGCGTGGGGGAAGATCTGCTCGTGCTCTAGCTGACCGACGGAAACGACCTCCCCCGCATGATTGAAGAGGATCGACCTGGACGACGTCGTACCCTGGTCGATCGCCAGGACGTACTTCCGTTCGGTATCAGTCATCTTTAACTGTTCCTTTCTAGGTGAGTCCGCGGGGGCCGAACGGCCCCCGCGGCAGTGGGGAAGCCCGGATCAGCCTTGGATCTCGGGCGCGACGTCGAGGAAAGCCGTGACTTCCTCCGCCTGTTCGCGGACTTTCTGAGCCTCCGCCTCGCTCGCGATCTTCTGAGCGGCGGCCTCGGCTTCGCACCTCGAGCGGTACGAGGCGAGCTCGGCTTCCTTCTTGGCCTCGTCCCATCCGAGAAGCTCGCCCGCGAGGGTCGCAATCTCCTCGGCTGCGGAAAGCCCGCGATCGGCGTGCTCGTAAGTGAGCCTGGTGCGCCGTGCGAGAAGGTCCTCGAGGTGGAGGGCCCCTTCGTGGCTCACGCCGAAGGCGATCTCGGCGCGCAGGTACTCGGGGGCTCCCTTGAGCTCGTTCCCCAGGTCGGGGCGCTCCTCGATCATGTCGAGAAGCAAGTCGATGTCCGAACCGTAGCGGTCCAGCAGATCCTCGACATGGTCGATGCTCAGCCCGCTCTCGCGCGCGATCGCGGCGCGGCGGCTCCACATCGAGTGGTATCCGGCGGCGCCCTCCAGCGGGGTCTTCTTCGTGACCGAGGGGGTCTGCTTGGCCTTGTCCTTGCCGATCGTGAAGTCGACGGCGTCCTCGGCCATCTGGCGGTAAGAGGTCAGCTTGCCTCCGGCGATGACGGTCAGGCCCGGGGCGGCCTCCGTCACGGTGTGCTCGCGCGAAACCTGAGTCGACTTCGACTCGTCGCCGTCGAGCGTTCCCGGCTGCAAAAGCGGGCGCAGGCCCGCGAAGGTGCCGATGATGTCGTCGTGCGTCAGCGGCTTGGCGAGCACGGAGTTCGCCTGCTCCAAAACGTAGTCGATGTCCTCGAGGTCGGCCACGGGCTCGCGGCGATTCTCGTGGTAGGCGGTGTCCGTGGTGCCGATCACCCAGTAGCGCTTCCACGGGATGATGAAGAGGACTGACTTTTCGGTGCGCAGGAAGATTCCCACCTTCGAATTGATCTTCTCCTTGGGCACGACGATGTGGATGCCCTTTGAGGCGAGGGCCTTCAGTCCGCCCGTCGTCCCGGCGAGGGACTGGGTCTTCTCCGTCCACACGCCGGTGGCGTTGATAATCGCTCCCGTCCGCACCTCGTACTCGCGGTTGCTCTCAAGGTCGAGGAGCTTGGCGGCGGTGACTCGGCCGGCCGCGTCCTTGAGCATCTCGGTCACCTGCACGCGGTTGGCCGCGAGGGCGCCGTGGCGCACCGCCGAACGGACGAGCGTGACGACCAGGCGCGCGTCGTCGACCCTGGCGTCGTAGTAGACGATCGAACCGGTGAGCGAATCCTTCTTGAGCGCGGGAGCCAGCTTGAGCGAGCCCTTGCGGGTGTGATGGCGCTGAATCGGCACCGAGCCGCGATGGGCGAACTGGGCGATCGTGTCGTACATTCCGACGCCGACGGCCGAATACATGCGCTCAATGACCGGCATCTTCAGGGGCCACAGGAAAGGCTGGGCCTTGACCAGGTGCGGAGCCGTCTCCGTCAGGAGGAGGCCTCGCTCGCGGAGAGACTCGGCGACGAGCGCGAAGTTGAGCTGGTACAGGTAGCGCAGTCCGCCGTGGACGAGTTTCGAGGAGCGCGACGACGTTCCCGAAGCCCAGTCCTGCGCCTCGACGATGCCCACGCGCAGGCCGCGGGTGACGGCGTCCAAGGCGATGCCGGCTCCGGTCACGCCCCCTCCGACGACGAGGACGTCGACGCCGTCCGATGACATTGACTCCAGTGCGCGCTGGCGGCTTGCTGCTGAAAGGTGGGAATTTGGCATGTGTTCACTCCTCGTTGACGTGTATGCAGATTCGTAGGTTGTCGATGCAACCCACCCTTTACCTATCTTCTCAAGAAATCTGCAAAGAACGAAGAAATGGCCATGTGTGCAAATCGGAGGCTGTATGTTGAGCATCTGCACTGTTTGGAGCATAAGTCAAGCGGTAACTTAAGTGGAATGCATCTCGTCATATTCGGGAGGATCGACTATTTTGGCTGGATTGACTTTGAGATATCGTGCACAATGGGGGTGTGGCAACAAGATCTGAACGACGCAATCTCGCTTACGAAGCGGCAGTCCTGTACTTCGTCGAGCAACAGACCATGGAGGCGATAGCCAACAAGCTCGGCATATCGCGGTCGACGGTTTCGCGCCTGATCGCTTCGGCGCGCGACGAGGGGCTGGTCCGCATCTCCCTTCACGCGCCCGAAGAGCCCCGCGACTCCCTTTCGCGCCGCATCGAGGACCTCTACGACGTCGACGTCACAGTGGTGCAGGTGCCGGGGGCCACTACGGAAATCCGGCGGCTCGAACGAGTGGCCGGCGTGGCGGGGAACCTCGTCGGCGACGTCATAGAGGACAAGATGATGGTGGGCATCGCCTGGGGAACCACCGTCTCGACGATCTCCGAGCGGCTCATGCCCAAGCGCATGTCCGGCGTGACGATAGTCCAGCTCAACGGCGCGGCCAATCCCACGACGACGGGCCTTCCCTACGTGGGCGAGATACTCGGCAACTTCACGCGGGCATTCGGCGCGAAGGCCTTTCCTTTCCCCGTTCCCGCCTTCTTCGACTACGCGGAGACCAGGGACCTCATGTGGCGCGAACGCTCCATCCAGGTGGTCAGGGACATCGGGCGCAACGCCGACGTCGCCGTGTTCGGCGTCGGATCCTTCACATCGCCCCTTCCCTCGCACGTCTACGCCGGCGGCTACCTTTCGCCGGAGGAAGTGACGGAGCTGCGGCGCGACGGAGTGGTCGGCGACGTGTGCACGGTCCTTCTGCGCGCGGACGGCACGTACGAAGACATCGAGATCAACACCCGCGCGACCGGGCCGACGCCGGCGGAGCTGGCCAGGATCCCGCGGAGGGTCTGCGCCGTCGCCGGGGCTGCGAAGGCGCCCGCCTTGGCCGCCGTGCTGCGCTCGGGCGCGGTGACGGACTTGGTGGTCGACGACGAATGCGCCGCCGCCCTGCTCGAAGTCGAAAAGGGCGGCAAAGCGGAGTCCGACTACGGAGCCTGGGGCTGACGGCTCGATTCTGAGTCCTGTTCGATTCTGGAATTGCGGCTCGGCTCTGAGTCCTCTTCGACGCCTGACCCGGTTCGACCCTGAAGCTTGGCTGGCCTCCGATTCCGGCGCGGCGCCCGGGCTGTCCTGACATAGCTGATCGTGCGGTCAAGGTCGAACGTCGATTCCGGCGCGGCGCCCGGGCCGTCCGGTACAAGGGGACAAGGCGCTTTGTGCGAGGACTTGTGCGGGACGGGCTCCGTCACGCGAGGCGGACGCGCGCGGGCTAGCGCTCTCCGGGGAGCGCGTAGCCGCCGGGGCTTAGACAGGCGAGGCCGTCGTCGAGCAGGGAGTCCAGCGCCGGGTCAAAGCGCGAAGGCGCGAGCGAGGCCGCGGCGGCCAGCTCGTCGCGGGAGACCGGCGACGCGGCGCCCCTGAGAACCGCCATGATCTTCCCCCGGGCCTCGCGGTGGGTCCCCGTGAATCTCTGCACGCGGCGAGGCGTGCCGCTTTCCGGTTTGCCGGCGGCGAACCAGGCGCAGTCGGGGCGGAGCGGGCACTCCTGGCATGCCGGATTCTTCGCGGTGCACACGAGTGCGCCGAGCTCCATGAGCGCTGCGTTCCACTGCCAGGCCAGGCCGTCTTCGAGGGGGACCATCGCGTCTGCCCGCGCGATTTCGTCCTTGCGCAGATGAGAGGGCGGCGCGGCGGCTCCGTGCAGCCTGCACAGGACCCGCCGAGTGTTCGTGTCCAGAACCACGGATCGCTTGCGGTAAGAGAAGGCGATGACGGCGTCCGCCGTGTAGGGCCCGACTCCCGGCAACGTGAGGAGATCGTCGCGGGAAGAGGGGAGGACGCCGTCCCAGTCCGCGGCCACGGCGGCCGCGCACTCCCGCAGCCGCAGGGCCCGACGCGGGTAGCCGAGATTGCCCCAGGCCAAGATGACCTCGGCGGGCGAAGCCGCCGCGAGGTCGGCGGGCTCCGGCCAGCGTTCCATCCACTCGTGCCACGAGGGCATGACCCTGGCCACGGGAGTTTGCTGGCTCATGACCTCGCAGACGAGCACGGCCCACGCCGACGTCGTCGGCTCGCGCCACGGAAGCGGACGCGAGTTCGCCGCGTACCAGCGCAAAAGACGAAAGAGCACGGGCCAAGTGTGCCCCATTCGAAGCGTCGACGCGAGGTTTTGCGCTCCCGGTGATAGCGTGGTCGCGTGAAAAGCGATCCCAGGAAACGCCGTGGCGACGGACGCAACCGCTGGAAGGGGCCGCGTTTGGGCGCGGCGCGCCCGGGCCGCGGCGACGGAGTCTCCGCTCGGCCCGGAGGCTCCGGCAGGGGCGCGAGCCCGGGGCGCGCGAGCGGATCCAAACGTTCGAACGCCTCCGACGCCGATGCCGCGGACTCCGAGGAAGGCAGGGCCGCCTCCTCCGGCAGCGGGCGCCGTCCGGCATCCAAGGGCGGTTCCCCTAGACGCTCCGACGCCGCGCGCGCCGGCCACGCGGGACGCGCGCACTCCGGCGCGGCGCACTCGGGCGGCTCGGGATCGCACTCGCGCACGTCGCCCCGCAACCTCAACGGCGCACGAGGAACCGACCACGCCGATCGTCGGCATGGAAACGACGTCGCCCGGAAGGCGCGGCCCGAAGGCGCGCGAGGCGCTCGAGCTGCCGCCGAGCGACAGGCCGGCAAGGGAAAAGGCCCGCAGTCAGAAAGCCGAGAAGCCGCTTCCAGGGGCGCAGTGCGAGGCAAACGCCCGGCGGCGTCTCCGCACGGCGCCGGGCAGCGGCACGGTGCGCGCCGTGCAGGTCCTGCCGGCGAGCCGCGCGGCGGCTCCGTGAAGCGCCAGGGGACCCGGCCCGGGAGGGCCGGGACGCACGGAAAGGCAGTGCATGGAAAAGCCGGGGCGCAGGGGAGACCCGGGGCGCAGGGCGGGCCCGCCAGGCGGCAGCAGCCGCGGAGCAGACCCAGTGCCGCCGCCCGAGCCCGCTCACGGGCGGCCGCCGAAAGGGAGCGCAGAGCCAGGGTCAATCGTCGACTTGGCTTCGGGGCGCTCGTCGCCGTCCTCGTCGTCGTGGTGGTGGTCGGCATGAGATTCGTCCTCGCCAGAATCAGCGAGCAGGACGAGACCGCCACGAAGGTTCCGACCAACGATTACAAGCCCGTGAAGTGCACGTCTGAGCTGGTGCAGACGACGTTGACGACGAAAGGCGGCTCCGCCGGGCGGCCGGTGGCCTTTCAGGCGACGCTCCGCAACACCTCCAAGTCCCATCCGTGCTACATCGACGTCGGTTGGTCCAACCTCGACGTCAACGTCACGAGCGGGTCGGCCCAGGTCGCCTCGATCGCCGCGTGCCGCCGCGGTGCGGAGAACAAGCGGCTGCTGCTCGACCGCGAATACACTGCGACCGTTTCGCTCACGTGGAATGGAGGAACGGCTGCGTCGGGCTGTGGAAACACCGCCAAAGGCGCCAAGCCGGGAACGTACAAGGCCGAGCTGAAGTTGAATGACAACGCGGCCGCCAAGGCGCAGGCGAGCTTCGCGCTGGAGCAGACGTCGCCCGCGCCGAGGGCCAGCGAGCCCGGGCAGCAAAATCCGAGCCAGCCCGGGCAGCAAAATCCGAGCCAGCCGGGGCAAAACTCAAACGAAGGCCAATCGCCGAACGGGGACGGGAACGCGGGCGGAGGCCAAACCCCGGGGAATTCGGGGCAGAATCCGAGCCAGTCGGGCCAGCGGAGCTCCGGGGGCCCAGGGCAAGCGCCGGGCGGCGGGCAAAATACATCTGCGCCTGGGCGGTAGAGCTTCGGCGCCGTCCGGCGTCCGAGCGAGGACAGGTCCAAAGCCCCGAGGCTCAGAGACGTTCGCGACAGGGCGATTCCGGCCTCAGGCGAGCCCCTCGCGGGCCGCGGCTTCAAGGATGTCGTCGCATTCGAGCAGCGCCAAGCCGTCGGGGACCTTGACGTTCGCTTCGCGCGTTCCGCGAGGGACGATCGCCGCCCCGAAGCCCAGCCTGCGAGCCTCGGCCAGGCGCTGCTGAAGCCCCGTCACCGGCCGCAGCTCGCCGGTAAGCGAGACCTCGCCGATCGCCGCAGTTCCGGCGGTCAGCGGCCTGCCCAGCCGCGCGCTTGCCAGCGCCAAAGCCATTGCCGCGTCCGTCGCGGGCTCGGACGAGCGGGCGCCGCCGACGGTCGAGAGGAAAATGTCGCAGCGGTCGAGGTCGAGGCCAAGGCGCGATTGCAAAACGGCGATCGCCATAGCCGCGCGAGAAGACTCCAAACCCGACGTCGTCCGCCTTGGAGGCCCGGAGCTTGGAACGATAAGGGCTTGCACCTCGACCGGCATCGGCCGCCGCCCCTCCAAGGCCATCGTCACGCATGTGCCGGGCACGTTCTCGCGGCGCGAGGACAGGAAGAGCCCCGAAGGGTCGGCCAAGCCCCGAATGCCCGCCTCGTTCAGCTCGAAACAGCCGACCTCTTCGGTGGGGCCGTAGCGGTTCTTGACTGCGCGGACCATGCGCAGGGGCGAGTGGCGGTCGCCCTCGAACTGGCAGACGACGTCGACGAGATGCTCTAGCACCCTGGGGCCGGCGATCGAGCCTTCCTTCGTCACGTGCCCGACGAGCAGCACCGGCATCGATCGGGTTTTCGCGTCGGCGACGAGCGCGCTCGTGACGCCGCGAACCTGGGCGACGCCGCCGGCCGCCCCCTCGATCTGGGAATCGGCCGCAGTCTGCACGGAATCGACCACGAGCAGGCTGGGCCGCACGGAGTCCACGTGGCCCAGAATCGTTGCGAGGTCCGATTCCGCAGCCAGGTGGAGACGGTCGTGGAGCGCGCCGATGCGCTCGGCGCGGAGCCTGACCTGGGCGGCCGACTCTTCGCCCGAGACGTAGAGCACCGGGGCGCGGCCGGACTGGGCCGCCGCCTCGGCGGCGACGTCGAGAAGCAAAGTGGATTTTCCCACACCCGGCTCTCCCGCGAGCAGGACGACCGCCCCGGGGACGAGGCCGCCTCCCAGGACGCGGTCGAATTCGTCCACTCCCGTCGGCTGTTTGACCGAGGCCGTCGTGGGGACCTCGGTGATGGGCGTCGCGGGGCTCGTTGGAGCGAGGGAGGCTGTGCGCGTGCGCGGCGCCTCGCCTTCCTCCAAGCTTCCCCACGCCTGACACTGAGGGCAGCGCCCAACCCATTTCGAGGTGTCCCATCCGCATTCGGAGCACGTGAACGTGCGCGACGCCGCTTTGGCTGCCATGGACCGCTCCGCCCTTTCAGCGGTTGGCGAACTCTTCGAGGAGGGCGGAGTCGCCGGAGACGATGATGACGTCCTCGGGGCCGATCTTCGTCTCCTCGGTCGCGTACTCGAAGGGCTGGCCGGGCGCCTTCACGCCGATGATGGTCACGCCGAATCTCTCGCGCACCTTCGATTCGGCCATCGTGAACCCTTGGATGTCTCGCGGCGGGCGCATCTTGATGATCGAGAAGCCGTCTTCCATCTCGATGTAGTCGAGCATCTTGCCGCTGACCATGTGCGCGACCCGCGCGCCGGCGTCGTACTCGGGATAGACGACGTGGTGAGCGCCGATGCGGCGAAGGATGCGGCCGTGCGAACGCGACGTCGCCTTCGCCCAAATCTGCTTCATTCCGAGGTCGGCCAAGTTGGCGGTCGCCAAAACGGAGGCTTCGAGCGAGCTGCCGATGCCGACGACGGCCACCCCGAACTCGCGCGCGCCCGCCTGTTCCAGGGCGTCGGCGCTGGTTGCGTCGCCCTCGATGATTCTGAATCTGTGGGACCACTGCTGGACCAGGACGGGGTCGCGCTCAATGGCGAGGACCTCGCGGCCCAGGCCGTCGAGGGTCGAGGCGATCGCCGTGCCGAAGCGGCCCAGGCCCACTACCAGGACGGCGTCGTCGTCAATCTGTTTCTTCTTCATCCGTGCTCCTCCGTCATCCGATCGTAGGCCACTCTTCAGGGTAGTGGATGACGCGGCGGCGGGTGCGCAGGGCAAGCGCGGCTGCGAGCGTCATCGTGCCCGTGCGCCCGGCAAACATGAGGACGGCGATGATGTACTTGCCCGCCGTCGGAAGCCCGGGCGTAACGCCCGTCGACAGGCCGCAGGTGGCGAAGGCGGAGACCGCCTCGAAAAGGGCGTCGGCGAGCGGGAGGCCGGAGACCTCCATGAGCGCGATCGTGCCCACGGTGACGATGATCGAGGCCAGGAAGGTGGCCGCGATGGCCAGGCGCAGCACTTCCGACGGCAGACGGCGCCCGAACGCCTGAGTGTCTCGGTCTCCCCGCGCCTCGGCGACGATCGCCAGGAACAGCACGGCCAAGGTGGTCACTTTGATTCCCCCGGCCGCCGACGTCGACCCTCCGCCGATGAACATGAGCCCGTCGAGGAGGAACCATGTCGATTGGGTCATCGAGCTGACATCGATTGTCGCCAGGCCCGACGAACGCGCGACGGTCGAATGCAGGAACGTCGCCTGGATCTGCTCGCCCAGGGAAAGATTCGCCAGCGTCTTGGGGTTGTCCCATTCGAAGAGGAAGAAGAGCAGGGCGCCCAAGAGCAAGAGAACCGCGTAGGTGACGAGTGTGAGCTTCGTCGTAAGCGACCACTTCTTTGCATGGCGTCGACGCCGCCACATGTCGAGCACCACGGGAAAGCCGATCGCGCCGACGACGGTGCCGAAGACAATGGGCAGGGTCAGCGTCCAATCGCCCGCATACGGCCCCAGTCCGTCGCGCATGACGACGAAGCCGCCGTTGTTGAAGATCGAGATGGCCATGAAGGCCGCGTGCCACAGCGCGGACAGCATGGCGTCGCCCTCGCGGATGAAAAACGGCGTGAGGGTGAGGAAGAGGATCGCCTGCGCGCTGAGGGCGACGACGACGACGGCCCGCACGAGCAGGCCGACTTCGCCCAGGCGCGACTTGGTCTCCGAGGCCGCCAGGAAGCGCTGCGTCAGGCCGATGCGACGCGACACCACGATTCCCAGAATCGAGGCCATCATCATGATGCCCAGCCCGCCGATCATCATCCCTATGGCGATGAAGAACTGCCCCAGCGGCGACCAGTAGGTGGCGGTGTCCACAGTGACGAGCCCGGTCACGCACACAGACGAGGTCGCCGTGAAGAAAGCGTCCACAAAGGGGGCGCGTTGGCCCGAAGAGGTCGACGCCGGCAGCGAGAGCAGCGACGTCTCGACGAGGACGATCCCCGCGAACACGAAAAGGGCCAGGCGCGCGGGCGAATCGCGGGCGACGCGGTCCATTAGCTCCCGCGCCCGAAGGAAAGGGCCGGGCGCCGCGGACGGACGGCCCTGAGCCCGCACTCGCTTGCGCACGATGGTCGCTCCTCACTGTTGCCTGTTTCACGTCTTGCCTTTTTCAGAGCTCGAGGGCTCTGGGAAAAGGAGTCGATTGGCCAAGACTATCGCCATTTGGTCCCTGTTGGCAGCGTCGGCAGGCCTGACCCGGGCGTAGAATCCCGCCGTCCGAAACGCCGAAACGGTGCGACGCGCCCGGGTGATGGTGCCCGGCTGCTGTGACGGATGTGAAAGTTCATGTACCCTTGCGGTGTGACCGCCGCTAGCCTGTGCGGAAAAGGTTCACCACACGTATTCGCAGGATGGGATTCATGACGCAGTTGCCGAACAAAGCGCCGCAGTTCTACACGGTTGCCGAAGTTGCCGAACTCACCCGAGTCTCGCGCATGACCGTCTACCGCATGGTCCACTCGGGGGAGTTGCCCGCGGTTCGCTTCGGCAGTTCATACCGGGTTCCTAAGTCGGCCATCGACGCCCTTTTGGGCGTGCAGGACGAACCGACCGCCCGCGCAGCGGGCGAGTGACGGGTCCGTGTTACCGGTACGGCGCTCAAGGCGTTAGTATGTTCCTGAATATTTCGAGGGCACAAGCCCATTAGTTTCGGAGGTAACCTGTGGGTTCCGTCATCAAAAAGCGTCGCAAGCGCATGTCGAAGAAGAAGCATCGCAAGTTGCTTCGTAAAACTCGGCACCAGCGTCGCAACAAGAAGTGACCTAAAAGGCCCGGGCGGTTTCCGGGCCTTTTGTGTGGGAGGTGCGATGACTGACGTTCAGTGGCTTTCACCGGAGGAACAGAAAGCTTGGCGGGCTTTCTTGCGTGCTGTTTCCCTCGTGATGGAAGTGCTCAATCAGGACATAGAGAACGAAAAGGGTATATCCCTCAACGAATACGAAGTGCTTGCGCATCTTTCGGAGTCGCCTGGGCGCACGATCCGCATGTCCAATCTGGCAGACAGGCTCGTTCACTCACGTTCCCGGCTGACCCATACGGTGCGCAGGCTCGAAGACGCCGGCCTGGTCAAGCGCGAGCCCTGTGCCGACGACCGCCGCGGCGTCAACTGCATATTGACCGAGAAAGGGTTCGAATACTTGGTTTCGGCCGCCCCTTCCCACGTGAACTCGGTTCGCCGCGTGCTCGTCGACAAGCTGGGCAGGGAGGACATGCTCGAGCTTGGGCGCCTGTCGAACATCTTGGCCGACGTCGCCAGCGAAGTGAAGCCTGTCAAGCCCGCAGACTCTCCGACGGGCCCAGGGGGCTCCGTGCCGTCTCACGGGTCGGTTGATTCGGAAGATTCGGTTGTCTCCCCAGGGGCCGGAGGCTCGCAGCCATCTGACTGTTCGGCGGACTCCGAAGGCCCGGCGCCGTCCGGCGAATCGGCAGACGCGCCAGACTCGCGGACGGACTGAATCCCTCGAGCTTCGGCAACGCTCAATCCCTCGAACCGAGCTGAATCCATCAAATCGACGGCAGGCTGGACACATGAACGACAAACTCACGACCGTCCATTTTGTGCGCCACGGGGAGGTGGACAATCCC
>NZ_DBHHEV010000008.1:288-2828 GCF_057238965.1 Peptidiphaga sp. | reverse complement strand
GGCGCGCCATGGCCGAGAGGGCAGCCGATTTCTTCGACGGGCGCGACCTGCGGCTCATCGTCTCTTCGCCGCTTGAAAGGGCTCGGGAGACGGCCGAGCCGACGGCGCAAAGGCACGGGCTGTCGGTCGTCCTCGACGAGGGCCTGATTGAAGCGGGGAACAAGTTCGAAGGCGTCAACGTCAACAAGAACCGGCTCATTCTTGCCCATCCGCGGTACTGGCCGTGGTACGTCAATCCGGCCGAGCCTTCATGGGGCGAGCCTTACACGGAGATCGTGGCACGCCTGTCCGAGGCCGTGCGCCGCGCCCTCCGTGAGGCCGAAGGCGGCGAGGCGATGCTCGTTTCGCACCAGCTCCCGATATGGACGATGCGACGCTTCGTCGAAGGGCGCCCGCTTGCCCACGACCCGCGCAAACGAGAGTGCGCCCTGTGCTCGGTGACCTCTTTGACATTTGTCGGGCGTCAGCTCGTAGGAGTCGGCTATGACGAGCCCGCCGCCGAACTGGTGCGACGCGCCCGCGACGTCACGCCGGGCGCGTCGCAGGCCGCTGTTCACACCGGGCTGTGAGGGACTCCGGCCGGGGCGTCCGCCTTCTGCGGGAGGGCGGACTGCTTTGGCTCGTTCGGCGCAGCCGCACGTGGCGCGTGCGAAAAGGCCGTAGAGAGTTTCATTGGACGAAGCATAGGATGCGCGAGGCTCCGGTCGCAAAAGGCGATTGGGTCCCTGCGCCTTGACGGCGGAGGCGGGCGTCTGTACAGGGAGCCGATGTCGGGGCAGGCTTTGTCGGCTGCATACCGCAAGAATATTCCATTCGGTCGGGATGGCTTCAGCGTCAATGTCGGGATGGCCCTACTTGCGCATTGGCCTGGTAGCCGGATGTCTGCGCTGCTCGGAAGCCGCAAGACTGGTGGCATGAGCAACTCAAAGAAAACAACAGTGAAATGGTTCCGTCGCGACGATTCCGATCGGTTTGCGGATCGCTCCATTGCAACGAGCGGCGCGGACGGAAGTTCTTTCTATCCTTCGGTTGCGCCGCGGTCTGCCTCTGCCGGCCGTTCCGCATCTGCGCCGCGGGCGAGGACGCTGCGGCTGGCGGCTGCCTCGCTTGCGGGGCTCATCGGCATCGGCGCGGCGTCCTTCGGCGCGGTCTCTGCGCAGGCGGACGAGGTTGCGCCGTCGTCGGCCTCGGTTTCATCCCGAAGCTTGGCCTCCGTGCACGGGGCGTCGGTCCTGACGCTGGATCGCCCGACGCCGTCGGGCCAATCGGCCAAGCGGGGGACGTCGAAGGCGGCCCAGAAGCGGGATTTGAAGGCGATCATTCAGGAACTGGTCGATGCCGGTTACCCGGGTGCGTTGGCTGCCAAGACCGACAAGGACGGCAATGCGGTTGGGGTGACGGCGGGCAAGGGCAACCTGGCGACCGGTGAGGCGCCTCCGCTTGACGGGGAGGTGCGGATTGGGTCGAATACGAAGACCTTTGTGGCTGTGGTGATCATGAAGATGGTCGAAGAAGGCAAGGTCAAGCTTGATGAGCCGATCGAGACCTACCTGCCTGGCCTGATCAAGGGCCAGGGCGTTGACGGCAAGAAGATCACGGTGCGCCAGCTGCTCCAGCACACGTCGGGGTTGCCGGAGATCATGCTCGGTATGCCGGACTTTTTCGCCATGCGCAACGATTATGTCTCACCCAGGGACGTCCTCGATATGGCTCTGACCAGGCCGGCCCAGTTTGCGCCGGGGGCAAAGTTCACTTACACGAACACGAATTACATCGTGTTGGGGCTGTTGGCCGAGCGCGTAGGCAAGCGTCCGGTCGCCGAGCAGATCGAGGTGAAGATCATCAAGCCCCTCGGGCTCAAGCACACCTACATGCCGGGCCCGGGCGAGAAAGCCTTTCGCGGCAAGCACCCACACGGGTACCACACGCGTGACAACAAGCCCGGCAAGCTTGAAGACATCACCGAGGCCGATCCGTCATGGGCCTGGGCCGCCGGTTCGATGATCTCCACGCCGAGTGAGCTGAACAAGTTTATGCAGTCGATCTTCGACGGTTCGCTGCTCAATCAGGCGAGCATCGCTGAAATGAAGAAGTCGGTTCCCATGGGCGACAAAGGCGACGTGTATGGTTTGGGCCTTATCGGGCACAAGCTCAGCTGCGGCGTGGCCTGGGGGCACGGCGGAACCATTCCCGGCTACCAGACGGACAACGCGGTGGGGCCCGACGGAACCGCAGCTACTATAGCGACGACTGCAATCCCGCATACGAACGCCAAAGAAGGGGCTGCCAAGGAGGCCGGAGGAAAACTGCTGGGCCTCCAGGCGCTGGACAAGGCGCTCTGCGGAAAGTGACGCGGCGGCTGCCTCTGCGGAAGGCGTCCGACGCGTCAAGCTGCAGCAAACGGTGCGGCGTCGGCTTTCCGAGGGAGGGCAGTCTCGCTTGATCCATTCGGCGCGTCTGTCAGCGGAGCGTGCGACAAGGACGTAGAAAATCTCACTCAATGAGACAGGACGTGCGGGGCTCCGGTCGCAAAAGCGATC
>NZ_DBHHEV010000008.1:0-278 GCF_057238965.1 Peptidiphaga sp. | reverse complement strand
TTGAGGCAAGCGACCGAGCCCCGCGCGTTGAGGCAAGCGACCGAGCCCCGCGCGTTGAGGCAAGCGACCGAGCTCTGCACGTTGAGGCAGGGGACCGAGCCCTGTACGTTGAGGCAGGGGACCGAGCCCCGCACGTTGAGGCATGCGGCAGCTCCGGACCGGCGCCCCGTTCGACCTGCCGTGAAAGCCGATTGGGTCTCGAGTGCCGATGGCGATGCCGTGGGGGTGGCCGGAGATGCGTGAAAGGCAATTGGGTCTCGGGTGCCGATGGCGGAGGC
>NZ_DBHHEV010000007.1:31241-54215 GCF_057238965.1 Peptidiphaga sp. | reverse complement strand
GCCCAGACTGCGAAGAATAGCCGTCGCAGGCCCCGGTCTGCGAACGTATCGCCCGTCCGGCCCCGATGAATACTTCGGCCTCGTCATTCCCCCGCGCGGGTGCGCCCTCGTCCTTCCGCAGGCGAAGGGGCTCAATATCCGTGCCGAGTTGGACGCGATCGACGAGGCTGATCGGCCCGAGTTGCGTTGGTACACGGTTCGCCGTCACGACGCGGAGCGGGGCAGGCTGACTTTTGACGTTGTGACGCACGGGGAGAGCGGGCCGGGATCGGCTTGGGCTTTGCATGCGCAAAGGGGCGACGAGGTTGGAATTCGGACGATGACGTCGACGTGGCGGCGGAAGGCGGGCGGCCAGCTGCTCGTGGCGGATCCGACGTCCGCCCCGGCTATGCGAGGGATTCTCGAAGCGTGCACAGGCGAGGAGTTGGCGGCCACCCACGTGCGGATAACGGCGCCGAGCCCCGACCTGCTTGAGCCGGGATACGATTCGTTCCGATCGGAACTGGCCTCCTACGAAGAGCACTTCGTTCCCGAAGGCGCAGAAGCGGCGGCCGTGGCCGACGCATTGAGGCGAGGCGGCAAGCTTGCGGTCGCCTACGCTTGGCTGTGCGGCGAGGCGTCGCTCGCCAAAGAGACGCGCAAAGTCGTCGTCAAAGACTGGGGAGTCCCCCGAACGGACGTATTGTTCTCGGGCTACTACCGGAGACGATAGCAGTCGCGATCGACGTCGAAGGCGGTTCGACATGGCGGCCTCGTTTCACTGTGCGTGATAACGACGTGCAAGATGAGGTTCCTTAGGATCGACTTGCATTCTTATAGGCGAAAACAGTGCTTAGTCGTAGAAAAAATCAAAAATGTAAATTATGTGTAAGATGGAGGGGTTTGCGTGTTCTGAACAACGAAAAGATAAGTTTCAATCAATAAAAGCTAAGTGCAAAAGAATAGAAAAAGAATATGCGCTATGAACGGCTGAAGGAAGAAATATGAACAAAATGAGCGCAAAAGCGGCAAGCAAAGCGCAGATGGAAAGATGCCAATAGAGGGTCAATGAAGGGCTGCTGAGAAAGAAAAGGGCTCTGACAATGCAGAGGAACTCTGGCAACGCAAAAGGACTCCGGCAACGACAAGGAACTCTGACAAAGAAGAGGGGCGCTGGCATTGAGCCAGCGCCCCTCGGTTACGGCAACAGACCGTTATCGGTGCAGACCGTTAGGGTCACGCGTCCTTGCGACGGCGGCGGACGACAACAGCCGCGACGCCGGCCAGCAGGAGGCCGCCTGCAACCGCGCCGAGTCCGAGGACGGCGGCACCGGTGTTGGCGAGCTCAGGCTTGTTGGGCTTGGGCGTGGCCTTCGGGGTCGGAGTGGGTGCGGGGGCAGGCGTGGTGGGCTTGCCCGGCTTGCCCGGCTTCTCGACCGCGGTCAGCGTTTCGCTGGACTCGCCGCACTTGCCCGCCGACAGAACCTTTCCGTTCTTGTCGTAGGTGGTCTCGACGAATCCATAGGTCACCTGGGCGTTGGCGTCCGTGGTGTAGTAGTCGGTCTTGTACTCGCCGGCCTTGTCGGAGTGCTCAATGCGCTTGGAGGTCCAGATGGCGCTCTCGCACTTGGGGGCCTTGTCCTTGCCCCACGAGTAAAGCTTGACTTCGGTGTAAGCGCCCGAGGGGAAGGATCCTTCGAGCTTGACATTGTCGCGAATCTTGTCGCCCGCGACGAGCTGCCTTCCGCCGTTCTCGGTGCTGGCCACCGTCGTCACCTTGCCGAAGGTCGGCTTGACGTGCTCGTTGGTGTCGAGCTCGGAGGTCCTGATCGCCGAGGAACGCGAGTCGCCCTGGTAGGTGGAGACGATGACGTAGGTTCCCACGCCGAGGTTCCAATCGACGACGAACTTGTTCGCGTCAATGGTGTAGGTGCCGTTCTTGGCCGGCGTTTCGACCGTGCCGAGCGGCTTCATGTTCTTCGTGGCGCCCTCGGTGATCTTGGTTCCCTCGGGGAAGAAGTAGATCGAGTGGCTGATCGTCTTGGAATCGGCCTTCCAATCGCCGACTCCTTGGAAGGAGCCGTGATCCTCGGGGAAGCCGGAGACGTTCACGAGGTCCTGAACGCCGACCTTGCCGCCGCCCAAGTCGACCTGGGAGGCCTTCGTCTTGATGGACGGGGTCCAGGGGGCGACTGTCGTCTCAGAGGTTTCGAAGAACGGCGAGGTGTAGTTCTTGACGTACTCCTTGTACTGGCCCTGGGCCGACTTCTCGACGCGCGCCTGGAAGAAGTAGAAGCCTTCGGAGGGCGCCTTCACCGTGTCGGCGGTGTCGAGGGTTCCGGGGCCGTTGAAGGTCACATCGTAAGAGCCGATCTTCTTGCCGGCGAATGCCTTGCCGTCGTTCGTCTGAGCGACGGGGGAGTTGAAGGGGCCGTAGACGTCGACCGTGGCCTTGACCGGAACGTACTTGTCCGATCCGGGGATCTTGGCCCAGTTGTCCGCCTTGGCGGTCACCGTGTCGACCAGGCCCGCGCCCTTCGCGACCTTCTTGGCCTTGACCTGGGTGGAGATGGAGGGAGCGAACTCCGTGTTCTCCTTGTTGGCCTTCGCCGTGCCTTCGACCGGGGCCTTCTTGCCGAGAACGACGAGGTTCTGGCCTCGGATCGTCTTGCCGTGCGACGTGACGTTGCCGGTGGTGACCCAGGGCTTGGCGGTGGGAAGGTCCTTGACCACGAGCTTGACCGAGACTTCGCCGGCCCCGGTGGTCTTGATCTTGACGTTCTGGGCGGACTGAGACGTGGTTCCGCTCAGCGACTTGCCCTGGTTGGACTCGAAGACGGCCGGGCCGGAGAGCTGGAGGGTGTAGGAGTATCCCGACATCCACTTGCCGCTCTGGGCGGTCGCGCCGATGTTCGTGATCGAGCCCTCGCTGCCGCTCTTGGCCAGTTCGAGCTTCGGCGCGACGTTGTAGGGGCCCGCCTCCTCGACGGCCTTGGCGAAGACGTTCTTCGACATCTGCACGGCGTTGCCGAGCTGCGCGTTGCCGTCGGTCAGCTTGCCCTGCTCCTGCAGCTGGTAGATGCTGTGCTCGAACGTTCCGGCGACGCGAATGAGGCCGATCTGGTAGGCGGCGGCCCGAACGCCGTCGGACGTCTCAGCGTTCGAGGCGACCCAGGCGATCCTTCCGAGGGTCGTCGCGTCGGTGATTCCGTAGGCCCTGGTTCCGCCGAGCTGCTGGTAGTAGCCTCCCACGAAAGTGGCGACCCTCAGCGAGTTCACGGGCTTGGCTTCGCTCATGTCTGTCCACGTGACAGAGGGGGCCGCGGCCGAAAGGCCGTCGCCGTCCGCTGCGCACATGTACTTCTGGTTGTTGGGGCCCAAAATGACCCCGTGGTTTCCTGTGTATCCGGCGCCGACGCTCGGTCCGTCTGACCAGCCCGGTGCGGAGGCATATGTCGGTACCGCGGCGCCAGCGACGGCTAGCGCGCCGATTCCGGCGACTGCGGTGAGTCTTTTCAATCGCCTAAACAAGTTGTGTATTCCTTTCTCGGCAGCCCACGCGTGATGTGTGGGTGGGCCCTTAGTGTCCACGGGCATTGGCTTGGGGATCCGTGGCGAACGGGACCTCTTCAAACGGTCGGTCCCGTTCGAGAGATTCCGCTTTCAGCAAAACCCCTCATCCGCTATCTTGTCAGAATCTCGGCGGGTTTGCGTGCCGCTTTGCATTCTGATTCCGATCGTGCGGAGGCGTGCTGGCGTGAAAGCACTACACGAGTATACCTCCACTCACAGGTTTTCACACTTTTCGAGGGCATAACTTAGCGTTTTTTGAGCATTTGAGGGCAATGGACGTGGTTTTCGGCGCTTCTGCATTGTAAGGTAAAACACATGGCAGTACTTCGAGTGGGCGACGTCGTCGCTGCAATGGACGGGTTGTTTCCCCCGTCCGCCGCGCAGTCGTGGGATCGGGTCGGCCTGGCGGTCGGCGACGTCGACGCGGCCGTCACGCGGATCGGCTTCGCCGTCGATCCTTGCGAGGCGCCGGTGGCCGAAGCGATCGAGCGAGGCGCCCAGCTGCTCGTCACCCACCATCCTCTTTACCTGCGAGGAACCCATGCGGTGACCTCCTCCACCGGCAAAGGCAGATGGACGATGGCCCTCGTCCGCGAAGGCGTCGGCC
This sequence comes from Peptidiphaga sp., assembly GCF_057238965.1. Classification (NCBI taxonomy): domain Bacteria; kingdom Bacillati; phylum Actinomycetota; class Actinomycetes; order Actinomycetales; family Actinomycetaceae; genus Peptidiphaga; species Peptidiphaga sp. Next base: position 50,056 of record NZ_DBHHEV010000007.1, on the reverse strand, counting down.
TTTTCTCGGCCCACACGAACGCCGACGTCGCCGCTTCGACGTCGGCCCTGGCGCGCCTTCTCGGCGTAAGGGTCGAGCGGCCGCTCGACGAAGAGACCGGAATCGGGGGAGTGGGTGAGCTTGAAGAGGCCATGACGCTCGCCGCTTTCGCGGCGAAGGTCGGCGAAGTCCTCCCCGAAGTTCCGGCGGGCATTCTGGCTGCGGGAGACCCCGAGCGGGAAGTTTGCAGGGTCGCCGTCTGCTCGGGAGCGGGCGATTCTCTTTTGGAGCAGGCAAATGCCGCCGGGGCAGACGTTTACTTGACGGCGGACCTCAGGCACCACCCTGCAACGGACCACCTGTGGAACTCGGGCTGCGCGCTGGTGTGCGCGACGCACTGGGCGAGCGAATGGCCTCTGCTCGGGGAAATGGCGCGTAGCCTCGTCGAATCGCTGGGTTCGAGCGCACCTGAAATCTACGTGTCAAAAATACCAACAGACCCCTGGAATATTGTCGTAAGGCAGTGATATGGCAAATGCACCGGCAAAAGAGCAGCTGAAGCTCCTTGACATCGCCGAACTTGACAAAACTATTTCCAAACTGGATAGAAAGAACGAAAAGCACCCACTCCGGCAGGAGCTGGGAACGCTCATCAACGCTTCCGCCGCGCGTGCGCGTGACAAGCAGGCTGCGCAGGAGCGCGCGCAGGCCGCCCGCGAGAAGCTGGAGGCGGCCGAGCGTGCAAGCGCCGTCTTGCGCGGTCAGATTGAGGACAAAGAGGCGAAGCTCAACTCCGGCGTCGGCCTGACGAGCCGGGACCTCCTCGTGCTGCAAGACGAAATCGCCGGTTTGCGGGGAATGCTCGACGAAGCCTCCGAAGCCGAATTCGCGGCCTTGGACGGCGTCGAGGAGGCCGAGGCGGCCGTTGACGCGCTGTCCGCAGAGATCGAGCGCATCAAGGAAGAAGTGCTCCGCGGACGTTCTGAGCTCGAAGACGACGTCGCCTCTATCCTCGCCGAGCGGGAGAAGGTCCAAGCCGAACGCGACGAGCTGTTCGCTCCGCTTTCCCCGAGCCTCAAAGACGCCTACGAGAGGTCGCGCAGGAGCGGAGGCTACGCGGTCATCGGAATGCAGCCCGACGGGCGGACCGGCGCGGGAATTTCCCTCTCGCCTGTGGAAGTGGCGCGGATCAAGGCCCTTCCTGAGGACGAGGTCTATCTGTCCGAAGACTACGACTGCATTGTCGTCCGCCTGCGGTAAGGCGGCTTTGCACGCGGGGCCCTCTCCAATGGCGCCCACTCATGGGGTGGGGAACCGGTTCAAACGGCGGAGCATGCCGGGCTCGCGCAGAGACGGCGCCCGCGGCCCGACGGCGGGCTTGCAAGGCCGGCTACGTCATTCCACTGTGAGGGTGAGGATTTTGAAGCGCGTTCCGCCGTCCTCGACGCTCACACGTCCGATGTTTTCGGCGACTGCGACGACGTCGGAAGAGCCCGCGTCCAGAAGGGCGCGGGTCAGCATGCCCCTGTAGTGCTTGGCTCGATGGGAGACAGCCCGCCCTGCGGCGTCGGCCACGCGGACTTTCCACCAGTTCTTCGAAGGGCTCCACACCTGGTAGTTGGCCGATCGCATGTCCACGTACAGGTCGTCCTCGCGCTCCAAGCCGGCCAGCTCGCGTTTCCAAAAGGCTGAGAGCCTTCCCAGCCGCGGAAGTGTGACCGACATGTTCAGGCGATAGGCGGGGATGAGGTCCTCGGCCCGGGTGAGGCCGAACAGAGCGGAGAATATCCACACGTCGTCTCCCGGGCGCAGCTGCGCCGCCTCGTAGAGCACGCCCGTGTAGACGGACCTGGCCGGGGCGCACGGCATGTCGTACAGGTTGCGTTGGGCGTGGACTTCGCCGAAAGCGCGTTCGCCGACGCCCAGCATCGAAAGCGCGTTTTTGCTTCGGGACGCCGCGACGAGTTTGTCTGCCACTGCGCGGCGTGCGTCCGTCAACTCCGGAAAGGCGAGCGACGGCAGATCGAGTGCCGGCCCCTGCAACGGCGCGGTCTTGCCCTCGGAGGGCGGGAGCAGAATTCGCATGTCCATTCACTCTTTCATGTCTGAATCGGGAGGGCTTGTTTAAATCGGGGAGGGGTTTGGCTCTTTGGCCGGGCCGCGGTCGGGCAACTGAGGCGGCCGGCGCCCAGGCGTGTGAAATGGCCGCGGGCTCGGAGGCTGAGGCGGCCGGCGTCTGTGCTGAATCGGCTGCCGCGGGGATTCGGGGTAGGATTCTTTCTGCGAATGAGTCGGCCAGGCGGCCGCGTGGGCCGGCTTCGGCCCCGTCCACGAGGAACGTCCGGGCTCCACAGGGAACGGCGGTGGGTAACGCCCACCCGGGGTGACCCGCGGGAAAGCGCCACAGAAAACAAACCGCCGCGCAAGCGGCAAGGGTGAAACGGCGGTGTAAGAGACCACCGCGCTTCGGGCGACCGAAGCGGCACGGCAAGCCCCGCCGGGAGCAAGGCCAGACAGCGCGCGATGAGGCTTCCCGTCTAGCGCGCGGGTGGGCCGCTTGAGCCGCGCGGCAACGTGCGGCCTAGAGGGATGGCCGCCGCCGGATCCGCAGCGGATCCGGAACAGAACCCGGCGTATCGGCTGACTCATTCGCCCCGCTCTGTCAATTGCCCCGCCTTTCACCGGATCGGCCTCCTCGGCGGCGCCTTTGACTTGCCCGTTCTCGCCGTCGCCGCTTTCGGCGTGCGCGTCATGCCGACCGCCGCTCCGCACGGCGCGTCACGGGCGCAGGCCGAGCTCGGGGTCGGAAGGAAGCGTGAGGATCTCCGCCCCCTCCTCCGTCACCGCGAGGGTGTGCTCCCACTGGGCGGTTCTGCCGCGGTCCCTGGTCACGACCGTCCATCCGTCCTCCCACTGGTCCCAGGCGATGTCGCCCAAGGTGAGCATCGGCTCGATTGTGAAGACCATGCCGACTTCCATGACGGTCGCATGGGAAGGGGCGGCGTCGTAGTGGGGGACGATGAGGCCGGAGTGGAAGGCTTCGCCGACGCCGTGGCCCGTGTAATCCTCGACGACGCCGTAGTCGAACCGTTTGGCGTACGATTCGATGACGCGGCCGATGACGTTGATCTCCCTGCCGGGCTTGACGGCCTTGATGCCTCTGAGCGTCGCGGCGCCCGTGCGTTCGACGAGCAGGCGCGACTCCTCGTCGACCTCGCCGACGGCGAACATGGCGTTCGTGTCGCCGTGGACCCCGCCGATGTAGGCTGTCACGTCCAGGTTGACGATGTCGCCGTCCTTGAGCACGGTCGAGTCCGGGATCCCGTGGCATATGACCTCGTTGACCGATGTGCAGATCGACTTCGGAAAACCCATGTACCCAAGGCACGAAGGATAGGCGCCGTGGTCGCACATGTACTCGTGGGCGATTCGGTCGAGCTCGTCCGTCGTCACCCCTGGCGCGACCGCCTTGCCCGCCTCGTAGAGGGCGTCTGCCGCGATCCGGCCGGCAGTGCGTATTCGTTCGATCGTCTCGGCGTCTTTGACGTCGGAGGCGGTGACGGCCTCCGGGCCGGAGTGGAACAGGTACTCGGGTCGTTCGATGGCGGAGGGAACGATTCTCGGCGCGGAGACGGTGCCGGGAACGAGGACGCCCAAGGGAGCGCGTTCAGCAAGCATGGTACAAGCATAGCCATGTCAAGAGGCTCCGCTGAGGCGAACGTCCGCCTTCCCCGGCTCGAACCTCGGAGCCTCCCGGGGTTTAGACGGCTTCCGGAGTTGGAAGCCGCTCAGGGCCAAGGCGCCGTTCGAACCTTAGAAGCTGTTCTCCTCCGTCGGGAAGCCCCTGCCCTTGACCGCGTCGCGGAAACCGGCGGCCGCTAAGGCCAAGGCGCCTCCCACATCGCCGAATCGCTTCGAGAACCTGGGGCTCCAATCGGTCATGCCGGCCATGTCCGTCCAGACGAGCACCTGCCCGTCGGTCGCAGGCCCCGCGCCGATCCCGATCGTCGGAATGCGGAGGATTCTCGTCACTTTTTTGGCGACGTCGGCCGAAACCATCTCCAGGACGACGGCGGAGGCCCCGGCCTCTTGGACGGCGACGGCGTCCTCGATGACGGCCTCCTTTTGATCTCCTCGGCCCTGAACCCGTGGGCCGCCGAGCCTGTTCTCCGATTGCGGGGTGAATCCGATGTGGCCGACGACGAGGATCCCGGCGTCGACGATCGCTTTGACGGTTGAGGCCTGCCGGGCTCCCCCTTCGAGTTTGACCGCGTGGGCGCCGGCTTTGATGAGGCGGACGGCGCTGGCGACCGCTCGCTCGGAGGACTCCTCGTAGGAACCGAAGGGCAGGTCGGCCACGATGAATGCCCTCTTGGCTCCGCGTGCGACGGCGGCGGTGGGGACTTCCATCTCCTCCAAACTGACGGAAACGGTGGATTCGTAACCGAGGCAGGTGTTGCCGTAGGAATCGCCGACGAGAAGGACGTCGATCCCGGCGGCGTCGAAGATCCTCGCCGTGACGGCGTCGTAGCAGGTCAACATCGTGATGGGCTCGCGCTGTTCCTTCATCCGGCGAAGGTGCTGGACGCGGACTCGCTTGACTGTGTTCTCGCTCATTGCGCTCCTAACGTTTGCGCCCCATTGTACGGGCGAAAGCGGCGGCGCGCCCGCGGGGCGCCCTCGTTCTGACGAGGGGCGGCATGCGGCCCCGCTTCGCAGTCCGAGGCGAGACATGCGCCGGGGCCAACGCCCGATGGATAGGAATACCCGTTATCGTTGAATGGGCGGCGACGCGTCCAACGGTTGCGTAAGATGATGGTCGGAAGGAGGAGCTCTGACATCCCTCATGTATTACGCAGGCATCAGCGGCGGGGAGTTCCTCGCGGGCATTGTCGTCCTCGTGCTTTCGACGGTCGTTTTCGTGGCGGCCTTTTGGCCGAACCGTCAGTACAAGGACGTCGAGCGGGGGACGGCCCCCAAGCCCGGGAAGCGATCCCGAATCGGCAGGTACCGAGACGGAACCCCTCCGGTCCTTGCGGAGCCCCCGTCGATGACGCCGGCGGAGGCGGGGTTCGTTGCGCTCGACTGCGCGCCCTCCGACATGACCCTCGCGACGATCGTCGACTTGGCCGCACGGGGATACCTCTACATCGTCGAGTATCAGGAACTGGCCATTCCCCGCAGCACCATCGTCGTCGTCGCCCGGAAGAAGCCGGGGCCGGAGTGCGACGAGACCGAAAGGGAACTGCTCAACCTCTTCCAGACGCCGGGGGCCGCAGAGGCTTCGGCCTTCGTTTCCGCCAGGCCGTTCGACGCCCGCTACTTCAGGTCGCAGCTGCTCGGCACCGGAGTGGCCAAACTCGGCGCTCCCACGGCTCGGGCCTCCGGGCTTCGACGCTCGATCTCGCAGCGTTTGGGGGCTTTCGTCTTCCGGCGGGCGGTCGAGGACCACGAGTGGTTCGACCGGTGGCACGAGGCGGTGGTCAGTGCGGGCGCGCTCATGCTTGTAGGCGGCGCCATTGCGTGGGTCGTCGCGGCGATCGGATGGTTCGCTGGCTTCATCAGCCATTTCTGGATGATCGTCTTCGGCGTCGCCGCCCTCGCCGGGGCTGCCACTTTCGCCGGGACGGAGGGCCGCTCCGCCGACGGCAGCGTCGCCCGCGACCAGGCGCTCGGATTCCGCCGCTTTCTCGTCGAAGGCTCGCAGAACGCCGATCCTCGCCGCCTCAGCGGGTACGCGGGGTGGGCGGTCGCCCTCGACTGCGTCGACGAATGGGCGAAGTCCCTCGACGGACTCACGGAAAAAGGGGCGGTCGAGGAAATGGCCCCGTGGCTCACTTCGACCGAACGGAATCTGGCCGCCTGGAGCGACGTCGCCGACGTGATCCGGCATCTTCGCGCGAGGATCCACGCCGAAGACAGCTCCGACGACTCCTCCGACCCTCTGCCGCCGCTGCGCGCGGGCTGGCGGGGCACGCCCTCGTCGTGGCCCGAGGACAAAGCCCGCCCGGGAGGGTGAGCTCCGCCCGGAAGGATGGCACAATGGGAGCCTAGCGAAGGAGCGTCATGGAGCGACAGCAAGAGTACGTCCTGCGGACGATCGAAGACAAAGGCGTGCGCTTCGTGCGCCTGTGGTTCACCGACGTCGTCGGTCAGTTGAAATCGGTCGCGATCGCCCCGGCGGAACTGGAAGAGGCCTTTGAGGAGGGCATCGGCTTCGACGGCTCGTCCATACAGGGGATGACGCGCGTCTACGAGGACGACATGACGGTGCGGCCCGACGCCGAGACGTTTTCGATCCTTCCGTGGCGCGGCGAAGACGTTCCGGTGGCTCGAATGTTCTGCGACGTGCTCACGCGCGACAACGAACCCGTGCGCTCCGACCCCCGGTCGATCCTCAGGCGCACGCTCGACAAGGCTGCGGACATGGGCTTTTCGTGCTTCGTCCACCCCGAGGTCGAGTTTTACCTTTTCCATCCCGAAAACGATCCGAACAAAGAGCCCGTTCCGATTGACAACTCCTCCTATTTCGACCACGTGACGCGCTCACTCGCGCAGAACTTCAGACGCGACGCGATTCTCACCCTTGAAGACATGGGCATCTCGGTCGAGTTTTCCCATCATGAAGCCGGGCCCGGGCAGAACGAGATCGACCTGCGATCCACCGACGCCCTGAGAATGGCCGACAACGTCATGACCCTCAAAACGGTCGTCGAGCAGATCGCCATCGAGCAGGGGGTGCACGCCTCCTTTATGCCCAAGCCGCTCGTCAACTCCCCGGGCAACGGAATGCACACCCACTTTTCGCTTTTCGAGGGGGACAGGCCCGCGTTTCACGATGCGACCGGGCCCGGAGGCCTGTCGCGAACCGGTCAGAAGTTCATCGCCGGCCTCCTGCGCCATGCCCGCGAGATCACGGCCGTGACGAATCAGTACGTCAACTCCTACAAGCGTCTCTACAGCGGCGACGAAGCCCCCTCCTACGTCTACTGGGGGCCCTACAGCCGCTCGGCGCTCGTGCGAGTCCCGGCGCACAGCCCGAACAAGCCCCAATCGACCAGAGTCGAATACCGGGCGCTCGACTCCGCGGCCAACCCCTATCTCGCCTTTGCCGTCGTCCTGCGCGCCGGCCTGCGTGGAATTGAAAGGGACTACGAGCTTCCCGTGCCGACCGAGACCGACGTGGCTCTCATGTCCGATCTGGAGCGCGAGATTTCCGAGATCGAGGGGCTTCCGAGCTCTCTGGGAGAGGCCGTCGACCTCATGAAGACCTCCGAGCTGGTTGCCGAGACCCTGGGCGAGGACTGCTTCGACTACTTCTTGCGCGACAAGCGGCACGAGTGGAACGTCTACCACCGCCAAGTCACGCCGTTCGAACGCACGCGCTTCCTTCCGACCTGCTGACCGCCATGCGCGAACGATCCGTCTCCTCGCGCCTGCGCAAAGCGGGCTTCGCCGACCCCTCCAAGGCCGGACGGCTCCTTGACGAGTGCGCGCAGCACGGAATCGATCCGCCGCCCGTTGAAGCCTTCGCCCACGCCGCCAGCCCGGACCAGTGCCTCCTCCTGCTCGCGCGCCTGGCCGAGGCGTGTTCCGACAAGCAGGCGCTGCGCAGCCTCCTCGCCGGGCCTTCGCGCACTCGGCTTTTGGCCGTCCTCGGCCTGTCGAAGGCGCTGGGGGATTTTCTCGTGGCACATCCCTGCGCCGAGTCGTTTGCGGGGCTCGACGCGGCAGTCGCCCTCGGGGACTTCACCGAAGAGGGGGAAAAACGCGGCGCACTCGCCGCCGTCGGAGCGGACCGAGGCCGACGCCCCGTCGCCGGCAAGGCGGGAGCCGAGCCCGTCAACGCTCTGCGCCGCTGGTATTGCGGTCGAATCCTCGCGATTGCGGGATGCGACTTGACCTGCCCCGACGCTCTGGAGGCCATGCCGCGGGTGTCGGCTGCGATCTCCGCCGTCGTCGCCGGAGCGCTGGAAGCCGCGCTCGCGATTGCCCGCGCCGAGACGCCCGGGGCCGAGAACGTCGATCTGACGGTGGTCGCCATGGGGAAGACCGGGGCGGGCGAAGTCAATTACATATCCGACGTCGACGTCGTCTACGTGGCGCGGCCCGCCGCGGACGCGGGACTTTCAGACGGCGCGGGCACAGGGCTTCCAGACGGCGCGGGCACAGGGGGGCTTCCAGACGGCGCAGGCGCCGGCGGCGCCGGTGAGAGCGGACGCGGCAATTGCACAGAGCGGACGGAAGGGGCGGTGGAGGAGGCGCTGGAGGTCGCCTCGAAGCTCGCGTGCCTGACGGCCCGGATTGTATCGGCGCCCGCCGCGGAGCCGGGGCTGTGGGTCCTTGACGCCAATTTGCGCCCCGAAGGCAAGGACGGGCCTCTTGTGCGAACGCTGGAATCGCACGTCGCGTACTACAAGAGGTGGGCCAAGGGCTGGGAGTTCCAGGCGCTGCTCAAGGCGAGGCCGATCGCAGGCGACGTCGAGCTCGGCGAAGAGTACATGGCCGCGCTGTGGCCGATGGTCTGGGAGGCGGCCGGCCACGAAAACTTCGTCGAGGATTCGAGGGCGATGCGCCGCAGAGTGGAAAACCACGTCCCCGCCCGGGACGCGGATCGTCAGCTCAAACTGGGCAAGGGCGGGCTTCGCGACGTGGAGTTCACGGTTCAGCTGCTTCAACTCGTCCACGGCCGGACCGACCGCTCCCTGAGGGTGCGGGAAACGGTCGAGGGCCTTCGCCGTCTGCGCGACGGCTCGTACGTTTCGCGCGCCGACGCGGAAAAGCTTGACCGCGACTACAGAACCCTGCGCGTGCTCGAGCACCGGGTGCAGCTCAGGCGCCTGCGGCGCACCCATCTTCTGCCGACGGGCCCGGACGATCTGCGCGCGCTCGCCAGAGCCATGGGCCTGCCTGGCGTTTCCGGCGCCGAGGATCTGGAACGCCTGTGGCATTCGACGCGGCGCGAAGTCCGCTCCCTCCATCGGGAGATCTACTACCGCCCACTGCTTCCGGAGGCCGCCCGCCTCTCGCCTGACGACATCGCCCTCGCCGAAGGTCCGGCCAAGGCCCGTCTGGAGGCCATCGGATATCGTGACGCCGCCGCTGCGCTGCGGCACATCGGCGCGCTCACCGACGGAATATCGCGCGGGGCAGCGATCCAACGCCAGCTTTTGCCCGTCATGCTCGGCTGGTTCGCGCAGGGGCCCGACCCCGACGCGGGACTTCTCGCCTTTCGCGTGCTCTCCGAGCGCATGGGCCGCACATCCTGGTTCCTTCGGTCGCTGCGCGACGGCGGGGCGGCGGCCGAGAGGCTGTGCATCCTTCTGTCGACGTCGCGCTACGTCGCCCGAGAGCTGCCGAACATCGCCGAATCGGTGTCGTGGCTCCTCGACGACGGAGGGCTCGCCCCCCGTGGGCGCGAGGAACTTGAAGGCGAGCTGGCTTCCATGATTTCGCGCCGGTCGGATCCCAAGGAGATCGCCCGGGCGGGCCGTTACCTCAGGCGGCGTGAGCTGCTGCGCACGGCCATGGGCCAGGTCCTCAGGGTGGTCGATCCCGTCTCCTCGCGGGCCGCGATTTCGAGCGCCGCGGACATCGCCGTCGAGGCCGCTTTGCGAGGGGCGGTTCCCGCCGCCTGCAAGAAGCTCGGGTTGGATGGCCCGCTCAGCTCCTACGTTGTCGTCGCCATGGGGAGGGCCGGCGGCAGGGAAATGGGGTACGCCTCCGACGCCGACGTCGTTTTCGTGCACGAACCCCACGACGGCGCGGATCCTGCCGCGGCCGCGAGGCTCGCTGAGGAGGTGGCCTCCCAGACGATGAAGCTCGCGGGCGACGTCGACAGCGAGCCTCCCCTTCGGGTCGATTCCGATTTGCGGCCCGAGGGGCGCCGCGGCCCGTTGGCCCGCAGCCTGGGCTCCTACGCCGAGTATCTGCGACGCTGGGCGCACACCTGGGAGCTTCAGGCGCTTCTGCGGGCGCGCCCGTGCGCGGGGGACGAGGCGACCGGGCGGCGTTTCGTCGAGACGATCGACGCCTTCCGCTACCCCGAGGGAGGCCTGAGCCAGGAGCAGGTCCGCGAGGTTCGGAGGATGAAGGCCAGAGTGGAGACCGAGCGGATTCCGAGCGGGGTTTCGCCGAACCGCCATCTCAAGCTCGGGCGCGGGGGATTGGCCGACGTCGAATGGACCGCCCAGCTTCTCCAACTGTGCCACGCGTGGAACCACCCGGCGCTGCAAACGGTCTCGACGCTCGAGGCGCTTCGCGGCGCCGCCGCGGCGGGCCTCATAACCGGCGACGAGGAACGGCGGCTCGTGCGGTCGTGGGAGCTCGCCTCGGCGCTTCGCGACATCAACGTCCTGGCGTCCGGCAGGGCCTCGGGCAGCAGAGTCGACGTCCTTTCGCATGAGATCCGAGACCTCGCGACCGCCGCGACGATCCTGGGGCGCGACGTCGCCGTCAAACACGACATCGAGGAAGAGTACATGCGTTCGGCCCGGCGCGCCCGAGCCGACGTCGAAAAAGTATTCTTCGGCATGGAGACCTGAAACGAAAGACAATCATGCGAATCTATCTCATAAGGCACGGCCAGACGACGAGCAACGTCCGTCATATTCTCGATTCGAACCCTCCCGGCGCGCACCTGAGCGACCTGGGCCGCGAACAGGCGGCGGGTCTCGTCGCCGCCTTCGACGGCGTGGATTTGGACGCCGTCTACGTCTCGTCGCTGCGCCGCACGGGGGAGACGGCCGAGCCTCTGGCCCTCGCGCGCGGCATCGATCCGGTGGAACTGGACGGCCTGCGGGAGATCGAGGCGGGGTCATGGGAGGGCGGAAGCGACGAAGCCACCTATCGCGGCTACCTCGGAACGGTTCAACGGTGGCTTTCCGGCCGACTCGAGGAGCGGATGGGAGGCGGCGTCACCGGGGCGGACGTGCTCGAACGGTATGACGCGGCGATCGCCTCGATAGAGGCGAGCGGCGCACGCACTGCGGCCGTCGTCAGCCACGGGGCTGCCATCGGATTTTGGACGTGCATGCGAGCGTCGGGCATCGACCGCCGCGCCGTCGAGCGGGCTTTGAACCTTGACGCGGCGCCTTTGCAGGTGTTGAAGAATGGGCAGATGTGCGTGATCGAGGGAGACCTCGCCAGCGGTTACCTTGCTGTCTCATGGAACGGGGTCCCGCTGGGCGAGAGCCGCTGACCCGGGCGTCCAGGCGCTTTCGAAACGCATCGGCGACGTACAGCCGCCGACGCAGCGTTCAGAAATCCCCGGCGGCGGTCCCCAGAGTGCGACCGGGGCCGTTCGCGAAGCTGCGTCCGGCCTTGAAGGCACTTGGCCTTGGCGTGCGTCACGAATCGTGGCTCAGGACCTTGTCAAGGAAGTCGCGGGTGCGCTGGTTGCTTGGATTGACGAGGACGTCTTCGGGGGAGCCGCTTTCGACGATGCTTCCCTGGTCCATGAAGACGACGGTGTCGGACACCTCGCGGGCGAAGCCCATCTCGTGTGTCACGACCAGCATCGTCATGCCCGAAGCAGCCAAATCCTGCATGACTGCGAGAACCTCGCCGACCAGCTCCGGGTCCAGTGCGGACGTGGGCTCGTCGAAAAGCATGAGGTCCGGTTCCATCGCCAGAGCGCGGGCGATGGCGACCCGCTGCGCCTGCCCGCCTGAAAGCTGGGCCGGGTAATGGTCGGCCCTTTCCGCCAGTCCCACGCGCTCGAGAAGCTCGCTGGCCTTGGCTTTTGCTTCGTCCTTCTTCACGCCTTTGACCTTGACCGGCGCTTCGACGACGTTCTCCAACGCCGTCATATGCGGAAAGAGGTTGAATCTCTGGAAGACCATGCCGATCGGCGCGCGTTGAACCGCGAGCTCCTTGGGACGCAGCTCGTGCAGGCGCCCTCCGGCGTCCTGCCAGTACCCCATAAGCGTGCCGTCCACGTGTATCGAGCCCGCCTGAATCTCCTCCAGAACGTTGACACATCGCAAAAGTGTGGACTTCCCGGAGCCGGACGGGCCGAGGATCGTGCAGACCTCGCCCGTCTCCACTTCGAGCGACACTCCTTTGAGGACGTGTAGTTCGCCGAAAAATTTGTGGACGTCTTGTATCTCAACCATTGCCATGTTTTCCTCCTAGGGTGTCCATTCGCCCGAGTTGCCGTCCGGCGTTGTGTGGGCGGCGTTGATCGCCTCTTGCCGAGTGCTGTTCCGCTTGCGCTTGCGCCGCCGGGACGTGCGCGACGTCGAGTTCGTCGATCCCTTTCCGTAGTAGGCTTCCAGACGCGCCTGGCCGACCATGAGCACGGACGTGATGACCAGGTACCAGATCGCGGCGACGACGAGGAACGGAATCGGCAGGAGCGTCTGCGAACCGTAGTCCGTCGCCACTTTAGTCAGCTCGAAGGTGAAGGGAACGGCGGTGACGAGGGAGGTCGTCTTGAGCATCGAGATCGTTTCGTTGCCGGTGGGCGGAACGATGACTCGCATAGCCTGGGGGATGATGATCCGATAGAGAATCTGCCGGGGGCTCATTCCCAGTGCCTGAGCGGCCTCTTCTTGGCCTTTGTCGACGGAGTTGAGGCCCGATCTGATGATCTCGGAAAGATATGCGCCTTCATTCAGACCCAGCCCGACGATCGCCGAGACCGCCGCCGTGAACAGGTCGTAGGTGCGGAAGCTGAAGAACTCCTCGCCGAAGGGCACGCCAAGGCTCAGGCGAGGGTAGAGAACGCCTATGAGCCCCCAGAAAATCAGCTGCGTGTAGACCGGCGTCCCGCGGAAAAACCAGATGTAAAATGTGGCGACCGCCCGCATGATCGGGTTGTCCGAGCGTCGCATGATCGCCATCAGGATCGCCAGGACGATGCCGATGGCCATGGCCGCAACCGTCAGAATGAGCGTCCAGCCGATTGCCCGAAAGATCTCCACCGTGAAGAGCGTCTTCCATATGAGCTCCCAGTGGAAGTTCTTGTTCGTGGCGAGGCTGTGAATGCCCATCGCGGCCAGAAGGGCGAGGACCGCGGCAGCCAGCCACCTGCCGTAGTGCGGAACGGGGATCGCGCGGATGAGCTGAGGCTGCTCTTCGGTTTTCTGGCTGTCGTTTTCGGTTTGCTGGGTCGCGGATTCCGCTCCTCTGACAGGGTGGGCGGATCCAAGAGGTTCGGTTCCCTTGGTTTTCGCCTTTGGAGCCTTGTCGTTTTGCTCGGCAGGCTTGTTTGCAGTGTTCGAATTCATGTCACACCTTTGGGTTGAGGAGCGCCTTGGAGGCGATGTTCTCGTCGATGTTCCAGGACTTGAAAATCTTCTTGAGCGTTCCGTCGTCCATGAGGGACTGCAGGGACGCTTGAATGGCTGCCGTCAGGGCAGGGTCGTCTTTTGAAACGACGATTCCTTGCGGCGCCTTTTCCATGATCGGCCCGGCGGCTTCCAATGCGCCGTTGGTTCTGTTGATGGCGTAGTTGATCACCGAGGAATCGGCGGTCATGGCTTCGATCTTCCCTCCGCTCAGCGCCAAGGTGACGTTCTCTTGGGCGTCATAACGCTGTATCGTCGGTTGCTTATCGCATTTCTTCGCCTTTTTGGCGATCGTCTCGTCTTGGAGGGTGCCCGTTTGGACGCCGATCGTCCGCCCGCATATCGATCCGGGCGTGAATTTCGAGGGGTTGCCGGCCGCCACCGCCCAAGAGGTGCCCACTTCGTAGTACTGGATCATGTTGAAGTTCGCAGTTCGCTCGTTGGTGATCGTGAAAGCCGAGGCTCCTGCTTCGTAGCGTTTGGGAATTCGGGGAAGAATCGAATCGAAGCTGGACTCTTGGATCTCCAAGTCAAGCCCCATGCGCGCGGCGACGGCTCTCATGACGTCCATTTCGTAGCCGACCGGCGTCTCTCCCTGCTTGAAATCCGCGGGGGCGTAATAGAGGTTTGATCCGATCGTCAGCTTCCCGTCGGACTTTGCCGCCTGAGGAACCATCGCGGCGATTTTTGGGTCGGCGCGCACGGACGAGGCGTCGAAAATCGCTATGTCGGACCGGTTGTAGTCGCGGACGGCGTCGTCGGCCGACCCGCAGGACGCAAGTGCAAGCATGCACGCGCATGCGACGGCGACGACGCGGGTTTTTCTCAGCATGGACACTCCAGACTTCCGGGCTTTGCGTGTTTGACCTATTGCTAAATAACTATAAACATACGCTAATAGTTATGCAACGAATGTGGTGAACACTATAGTAGGTGCGGGCAGCGGCGGGGCAGAGTGCAGAGCACATTGTGCGGCAAGTTGCGTGGGCGATAGCGGCAAGCTGCATGGGCGTGCGTGGGGGCGGCAAGCTGCGGCTGTCGCGCGGACGCGTGTGGCGTGGCGTTCGGTGCGGCATACGTGAAAATGCCTAGGCTCGCGAAACGCCCATTTTCTGGACCGTGTCTGAACCTAGAAGGGCCGCGACGTCAGGCTTGGCGCTGGAGGCCTCTGCTGCAAACGGGTGCCCGGGGCTCCCGGTCGTTCACGAGCGAGATCGTTCGGCGGACGGCGCCGAGCCCAGCCGTCTGCCTGCCCGGAGGTCTGGACGGATGCAAAAAGGGGCGCCGGCGCAGGCCGGTCCCGCCGCCGTTTGCGGGGCCGGCCTCGAGCGGGGCGCCGCGCCTCTAGATGTCGTAGTAGAGGGCGAACTCGTAGGGATGCGGGCGTTGGCGCACGGGCGCTATCTCGTTGGCGGTCTTGTAGTCAATCCACGTGCGGATGAGATCCTCGGTGAAGACGTCGCCCTCGAGGAGATAGTCGTGGTCCGCCTCGAGCGCGCGGAGCGCGTCCTCGAAAGATTCCGGCAGCTGGTCGATCAGTGCGTGCTCCTCTGGCGGAAGCTCGTAAAGGTCCTTGTCGATCGGCTCGGCCGGCTCCGTGCGATTCTTGATGCCGTCAAGGCCGGCCATGAGCTGCGCGGCAAAAGCGAGGTAGGGATTGGCGGAGGGGTCCGGCACCCGATACTCGACCCTTTTCGCCTTTGCGGACGAGCCTGTGACGGGGATGCGGATGCACGCCGAACGGTTGCGGGCCGAATAGACGAGGTTCACCGGCGCCTCAAAGCCCGGAACGAGCCTGTGGAAAGAGTTGATCGAAGGATTCGTGAAGGCGAGGAGCGAAGGCGCGTGCTCGAGGAGCCCCCCGATGTACCAACGCGCCATATCCGACAGGCCTCCGTAGCCCCTCTCGTCCGCGAAGAGCGGAACTCCGTTTTTCCACAGGGACTGATGGCAGTGCATGCCGGAGCCGTTGTCGCCGAAAAGGGGTTTGGGCATGAAAGTCGCCGATTTGCCGTGCTCAAAGGCCGTGTTCTTGATGACGTACTTGAACTTCATGAGATCGTCGGCCGCAGCGAGAAGCGTGCTGAACGTGTAGTTGATCTCCTGCTGTCCGCCGGTGCCGACTTCGTGGTGCGCGCGTTCGACTTCCAGGCCGACGTCGGCGAGGCGAACCGACATTGCGTCTCGCAAATCGCAGAAATGATCGTTCGGCGAAACGGGGAAGTAGCCTCCCTTGAGCCGCGTCTTGTATCCGAGGTTGGCGCCGGCTTCGTCCCTGCCGGTGTTCCACCATCCGGCCTCCGAGTCGATGGCGTAGAAGGAGGAATTGACCTGTGAGTCGAAGCGGATGTCGTCGAAAACGTAAAATTCCGCCTCCGCGCCGAAGTAGACCGTGTCCGCGATGCCCGTCGAGCGCAGATGTTCCTCGGCGCGGCGGGCGATGTTCCGGGGGTCGCGGGGATAAGGCTCGCCTGTGAAAGGGTCGACGATGGAAAAATTCATGACCAGGGTCTTTTCGATGCGGAACGGATCCACGTAGGCCGACGTCACGTCGGGAATGAGCTTCATGTCCGATTCGTGGATGGCCTGGAATCCTCGTATCGACGAACCGTCGAACATGAGACCCTCGGTGAAGACGTCGTCTTTGAAGGCGGCGACGGGAATGTAGAAGTGCTGCATTACGCCGGGGAGGTCGCAGAACCTGACGTCGATGAACTTGACTCCTTCCTCTCGCGTATAGGCGATGGCTTCTTCCGCGGTTGAGAACACGGTCACTCCTTAATGCTCTTCGTCTGTGAGGCGGGCGTCCGCCGACGTCGCACGCGCGGGCGGAATGCCTCGAACACTTGCATGTTACTCGGCTGTCTGGAGCTTCGCTGCATGTGTTCCACGGGTGTGACTGACCATGCTCGGTCTTTGGCCGTCTGAGCCTCGCGCAGTTCCCGTGTTCCCGGCGCGGCTCCCGGTTGGCCCGACTTGTCGGGGCGATTCGGCGACTCTCTCGCGAGAGGAGTCGGACTGCTTCAGTTTCCCCGCAGGGCGCGGCGGTTGGCGCGGGCCTTGGCGGGGTCGATTCCCTTCGGGATGGGAAGGGCCTTTGAGTTCAGGGCGTCGAGGCGGTTGGAGAGCGCCGCGACTTCCTGGTTGGTGATGGCCTTGGGGAACTTGCGCATCTCTTTCTCCAAAGCCATGAGTTTCGTCTGATCGTCGTCGTTGCCGACGTTGATGACGTGGATGGGGGTGTTGGGGGCGACGCGCTTGAGGGCGCGCTTCTCCTCGGCGACGAGGTTGCGCACCCGCTGCGTGGGGCCCTCGGTGATGAGGACGATTCCGGCTCGGCCGACCGCCCTGAAGAGGAGGTCTTGGGTGCGGGCGTTGAATCGGACGGGTTCCGTGGTGACGTTCCAGCCGCGCCCGATGTTGTCGAGCACCGCGGAGACGGCTCCCGGCATCCCGTCGATTTGGCCGTAGCTTGCCCGCCGCACGAGCCGCACGAGGGTGATCATCGGTAGAATGAAGGCGAGCATGACGCCGAAGACGATCCAGAAAAAGCCGCCTAGGACGATTGTGAGGACGATGCCGAAAAGCAATCCCAAGGCGGCGGCGCCGAGGAGCGCCCAACCCACCCACGGGTAGGAGCGCTTGGTGATCTTGTATGCCTCGCCGATGACCTTGTACCAGCGTTGCTTTTTGGGCTTTTTGCCGTTCTTGTCCTTGGCCATGTCAGTCCTTCCTCCGAACACCCAGATTCTAGTGGATACTGCCGCTCAGGCCAATGCGGTGGAGCATGTGGACGACGGGGCCGTGCGCTCTCGCGTTTGTGCTTTCGTGAGTCTGTAAAACGAGCGTTGGCACTGTCATTCGGCGCGGGCTCCGGTTTGAGCGCGGCCCTTGCCGTTCGGGCGAGCGACGTTCGCCCGAACCCGCGGGGCAGGCCCTTCCGGCTGGCAAAGGGAGGAGGCGTTTCGGAACGCCAGGACGCTCGTCGCCCGTCGCGATCGAGCGCTCGTTGCGGGGGGACCTAGGGGCGCTGGTTTCGTCGACGACGGCGGAGGGCCAGCCGGGTCGCAGTGCAGACATGCGAAAACCCGCGGGGCGCCCCTCGAACCGAAAGGCCTCGAGGGGCGCCCCGCGGGCAAATTGACCTGACTGCGACGGAATCGGCTTGTTCGAGCTCGGGTCCGAAGCCGAAGAGGAAACTCAGATTCCCAGATCGCCCTCAAAATCTCCCGACTCGAGTCGCTTCTTCAAGTCGGAGAGGTAGCGTCCGGCGTCGGCGCCGTCGACCAGGCGGTGGTCGTAGCTCAGCGCAAGGTAGACGAAGGAGCGAATGGCGATCGCCTCGTTGCCGTCCGCGTCCTTGATCACCGCGGGGCGCTTGACGATCGTGCCGACTCCGAGGATCGCCACCTCGGGCTGGTTGATGATCGGGGTGTCGAACAGCGCGCCGCGAGTGCGGGCGGCCAGGTCGGCGATCGACTTGGCGATGCCCGTGATGTTGAGGTCGCCGGCGTTCCTGATGACCGGAACCATCAGCCCCTTGGGGGCGTCGACGGCGATGCCGATGTGCTCGTGGTCCCAGTAGTGCACCTCTTTGCCCTCGATCGACGCATTGATCTTCGGATGCGACTTGAGCGCGTCGATGGCGGCCTTGACGAAGAAGGGAAGGAACGTCAGCTTCGCTCCCGTCTTTGCCTGGAACTCCTCTTTCTTCGCGCCGCGGAGGGCGACGATGCGGGTGACGTCCGCTTCTATGACCGTCGTCAGCTGGGCGGAGACCTTGAGGGAGTCGACCATGCGCTCGGAGATGACCTGGCGCAGGCGGCTCATCGTCTGGGTAGTGCCGCGCAGCTGCTCTGCCTCGGCAGAAGGCTTGCTCGGCGACGCCGCTGCGGGAGCCGGGGCCTTTGCCCCTGCGGCCTGCTTTTGCGCCTCCTCAGCCTGTCTCTTGGCCTCGACAAGGGCGTCGATGTCCTGCCGCCTGATGCGTCCGCCGACGCCGGTGCCCGTGACCTCGGCGAGGTCGATTCCCTTTTCCTTGGCGTACTTCCTGACGATGGGGGTGACGTAGCCCGAGGCCTCTCCGGCGGCTGCGACGGTCGAAGCTGCATGCTTCGGCGAGGATGTGCGCTTGGCCGGGGAATCGGCGGCGCCCGGCGTGTTCGACGCCGGAGCCGCGGGCTGGGCGGGCGCGGCCGCAGCAGGGGGCGTTTGAGGCGCAGGCGGGGGAGTCGGCTCCGCGGCGGCCGGGGCCGACTGCGCGGGAGCGGCGGCCGGCGCAGCGGAGGCGTCGCCGATCAGGGCGAGGACGGTTCCCACTGCGACGGTCTCGTCCTCGCCTACGGCGATGGAGACAAGCACGCCGGAAGCCGGTGCGGGGACCTCGGTGTCGACCTTGTCGGTGGAGACTTCCAGAAGCGGTTCGTCGGCTTCGACTGTCTCGCCGACCTGCTTGAGCCACGTGGTGACGGTGCCTTCGGCGACGGATTCGCCGAGCGCGGGCATGCGGACTTCGACGCCTGCGACGGGGGCGCCTGAGGAGGG
>NZ_DBHHEV010000007.1:20311-31231 GCF_057238965.1 Peptidiphaga sp. | reverse complement strand
CGCCGCCTGCCGCCGGTTCGGCCGGAGCCTGGGCGGCGGGAGCAGCCGGGGCAGCGGGCGCGGGCGTTTCAGCCGGAGCCGTCTGCGCGGGCGCGGCACCCGAGCCGTCTCCGATGTAGCCGAGGACCGTGCCGACGTCGACCTCTTCGTCTTCGCCCACGAGGATCTGCTCGAGCACCCCGGAGGCGGGGGCCGGGACCTCGGTGTCGACCTTGTCGGTGGAGACCTCGAGGACGGCTTCGTCCACCTCGACCGCCTCGCCGACCTGCTTGAGCCACGTGGTGACGGTGCCGCTGGAGACAGACTCGCCCAGCGCGGGCATCTTAATCGGTTCAGACATGATTCCCTACTTCTTAGTTGTGAGTGTGCAAAGGCTTGCCGGCGAGGGCGAGGATCGCCTCGCCGATCGACTCGTTCTGAGTTGGATGGGCGTGAATGAGACCGTCGAAGTCCTCAGGCTGAGCCTCCCAGGAGACGAGAAGCTGACCTTCTCCGACCTGCTCGCCCATGCGGGCGCCGATCGCGTGGAAGCCGACTATGGGCCCGTCCTTGACCCGCACGACCTTGACGAAGCCCTGCGTGCCGAGCATCTGCGACTTGCCGTTGCCCGCGAGGTTGAATTCGACTGCCTCGACGTTGTCCTTGCCGTACTTTTCCTCGGCTTTGTTCTGGTTGAGGCCCACGGACGCGATCTCGGGGTTCGAGAAGGTGACTCTGGGAATGAGGTTTTCGTCGATGGCCCTGGGGTTCAGTCCGGCGATCTCCTCCGCGACGAAGATCCCCTGAAGGAAGCCGCGGTGGGCCAGTTGGAGCCCCGGAACGATGTCGCCCACGGCGTACACGCCGGGAACATTCGTGCGCAGCCGCTCGTCCGTCAGGACGAAGCCGCGGTCCATCGAGATTCCTTGCTCCTCATAGCCGAGGCCCGAGGTCGCCGGGCCCCGCCCGATGGCGACGAGCAAATAGTCGGCGGTGAAGGACTTTCCGTCCTGAGTGTGGACTGTCACGGAGGATTCGTCCTGCTCGGCGCGTTCGAACATCGTTTTCGTCGAGAACTTGATGCCGCGCTTGCGGAAGGAGCGCTCCAGCTGCTTGGAGACCGAGGGGTCCTCGTTGGGAACGAGGCTCGGAAGGCCTTCGATGATCGTCACGTCGACGCCGTACGAGCGCCACACCGAGGCGAACTCCACACCGATGACGCCGCCTCCCAGGATGATCGCGGAATTGGGAACGCGATCCATGTTGAGAGCCTGGTCGGAGGTGATGATGCGGCCCGAGATCTCCAGGCCCAGCGTCTTCGAGAAGGACCCCGACGCCAAGACGACGTTCTTTCCGCGGTAGAGCGTTCCGTCGACGTCGACGGTGTCTTTCGCGACGAGCCGGCCCCATCCGTTGACCGTATCGACGCCGCGCGACGCCACGAGCCCCGTCAGCCCCTTGTACATGCGTTGGATGACGCCGTCCTTGTACGAGTTGAGGGCATCCATGTCGATGCCCTCAAAGCTTCCGCGAACGCCGATGGAGCCGCCTTCGCGCATTTCGTCGGCCACTTCGGCGGCGTGCAAGAGGGCCTTCGTGGGAATGCATCCGCGATGAAGACACGTGCCACCGACCTTGTCCCCTTCGACAAGGGCAACTTTGAGTCCCAGTTGCGCCGCTCGCATGGCCGCGGCGTATCCGCCGCTTCCCGCTCCGAGCACCACGACGTCGTATTCGAGAGTCTCAGCCACGTACCTCTCCTTCGAGTTGATTTAGGTTGGGCGTAGTACTTACGTCCCAATTATCCACCTAAGTGGTTGATTTCGCACTCTCCCATTGTGCCATCTTTCTCTCTCTTCCGGCTTACCCTTAAACCCATGGGTCTGTTTTCACGAAAGAGATCGCCGGGCGCGTCCGGCTCGTCGAGGCGCGGCCAGGCGCAGGCGCGTTCGGCGACGACCGCGCATTTCCGGGAGTTTGTCGCAACACGCCAGGGCGTCGAGGCCTATTACGAGGCCGAGACCCCGCGCGAGCCGTCCGCCCTCATGCTCGTCGCGCGCGACGGCGAATGGACGCGCCGCAAGGTTCCCGGCGCCAGAGAGGGCGCGAAGCTCGCCAACGAGCTGGGAGTTCCGTTTTACGAGGTCGTCAAAACGGGATACCCCGACTCCGTTCGCCAGTGGAACGAGAGGAAGAGGCGCGGCTGAAGGCGAAGGGCGGCCGAGGCCGAGACGCATGCCGCCTTACGCCCGCAGCGGAATTGCGGGATGCTGGAGGCGAACGGGGAGAGGCCTATGCTCCTTGCGAGCCCATCGCCTTCGCGGCCCGCTCAATGTGGCGCACGAGGGTTCGCACGCCGTAGCCGGTCGCTCCGGAGGGAGTGCACCCCCAGCCTTCTCCGGCGTTGAAGGACGGGCCTGCGATGTCGAGGTGGGCCCATTCGGCGTCGCCCGCGAAGCGCCGCAAAAAGACGCCCGCCACGAGCATCCCGGCTTCGGGGCCGGCCGAGTTTTTCATGTCCGCGACGTTCGATGAGAGGGATGCCTCGAGATAATCGGGGAGGGGCATGGGCCAGAGAATCTCGCCGGCGGACTCTGCCGCGGACGCGATGTCCGAGACGAGGTTCGAGGAGCCCATGAGGCCCGCGCACCGCGTGCCGAGGGCTCGAATCTGCGCTCCGGTGAGCGTGGCGACGTCGATGACCTCGTCTGGATTCTCCCGCGAGGCGAGGGCGAGGCCGTCGGCGAGGACGAGGCGGCCTTCGGCGTCGGTGTTCGTCACCTCGACGGTGGTTCCGTCCGCTGTGCGCAGGACGTCGCCGACCCTGATCGCCGAGGCAGAAAGCATGTTCTCCGCGACGCACAGCCAGGCGGTGACTCTCGCGGGAATTCGAAGCCCCGCGCACGCCCGCACCGCCGCCGCGGCGCAGGCCGCGCCCGCCATGTCCGTTTTCATGTCGGTCAGGCCCTCGTGGCTTTTGAGCGACATTCCGCCCGAATCGAAGGTTATGCCCTTGCCGACCAGTGCGATGTGGGCGCGGGCGCCGGCGGGGTTCCACTCCATCCTGACGAGGCGGGGCGGCTCCTGCGACCCTTTGCCGACGCCGAGCAGGCCCCCGCAGCCTTTGGCTCGCAGCTCCTCCTCTTCGAGCACTTCGACGTCGATCGCCAAATTGCCTGGGCCCTCGGCCAGCGAGCGAATCCGGCGCACGAACTCCGAGGGCCCGAGGTCTCCTCCCGGAGTGTTGACGAGGTCGCGCACGGCGCACTGCGCCTCGAGGATGCGGCGAACGCGCTTGACCGGAGCAGCTGGGATGCCAGTGACAACCGACACTTTCGTCGCGGCGCCGGCCCCGCTCTTGTACGCGGTGAAGCGATAGGCGCCCAGCCCGGCCCCCTCTGCGAGCGCTTCGAACTCTTCGGCATTCGCATGCGGCATATCGACGACGACGTCGCGCGCCTCTCCCGCCGCCCGCACGCCCGCGCCCGCGGCGTCGCGCAGATCGCCGGGCGACGGATCCGGCGGCAGCGAGACGGCGATGATTTGGCGATGCTCTTTCGAACGGGAGACAATTCGATGAGTCGCATTGGGTGAGGACATGTCGGCCAATCCCCGAAAGGACGCGAGAATGTCGTCGCGTTCGTGCTCGTCGAGGACGGAGGAGAGGACGTTCCCCCTGGAATGGGCGACCACCGCGGTGGCGTCGGATGGGGCTGAGCTCGGCGAAATCGCGGCTAACGGGGTCATGGACACCATGATAGACGGGAAGGGGCGCCGAATGACCGACGGGGTCGAACTGCACGACGGGCGGCAAACCGCCACGGGCTGGCCGCGCGTCATATTCGTTCTCCTGGCGGCCGGCTCGGCGATTTTTCTGTGGAGGGGAATCGTCGCTTCGACCGACGACTTTCTCAGCGGGCACGGCGCCCGCGGGAGCCTGACCCTCCTTTCCGCCGTCGCTTGGGCCGCGGGAACCGTCGGTGTGGTGCACAACGGCAGGAGAATGCGCAGAGTCGCCTGCGTCTGCTGGGCGGCCAACCTTTGCGCCCCCTTCGCCGCGTTGACGCCTTTTGGGGACTTTCTCGACCGGGTGAGCCCCTGGCACGACGCAGGAAGCACCTATTTCTACCTTCCGACCGTCGGCGCATTGGCGGCGCTCGCCTGGCTGGCCTGGTCGATGCCCGCGAAAATAGCCACCCGCAACGGAGGATGAGATGCTTTACCGCCTTCTCTACAAGCGCGTTCTGGCGAAAACCGATCCCGAGCAGGCTCACAAAGCGGCCATGTGCCTCGTTGGCGTCTTTGGGCGGTCGCCCTTGGCCGGGCTGAGCTCGGCGACGGTCGGGCGTCTGGGCGGGGACCGTCTGCGAGGCCTGCTCGCCCGCCCCGTTCCCGGCAGGCTCGGCCTGGCGGCCGGGCAGGACAAGAACGCCACAGCCGTCCTCGGGACGATCGCCATGGGCTTCGCCTTCACCGAGGTCGGCACGGTCACTCCTTTGCCCCAGCCGGGCAACGACCGCCCGCGGCTGTGGCGCCTGCCGGAGGAGCGCGCCTTCCGCAACCGCATGGGCTTCAACAACGACGGCGCCGACGCCGTCGCCGAGCGGCTCGCCATGCTGCGGCTGACTCGGCGCGGGCGCGCCTGCGTCGTCGGCGTCAACATCGGCAAGAACAAGTGGGTCGAAGCGGCCGACGCCCCTGCCGACTACGCTGTGTGCGCCAGAAAGCTCGCGCGCTACGCCGACTATCTGGTCGTCAACGTCTCCTCGCCTAACACTCCCGGCCTGCGCGATCTTCAAGCCGTCGAGTCCCTTAGGCCGATCGTGCGCGCCACGCGCGAGGCCGCCGACCTCGCCGCCGGGCGCCGCGTCCCGATTCTCGTGAAAATCGCCCCCGACCTCGGCGACGCCGACGTGGACGGCGTCGCCGACCTGGCAGTCGAGGAGGGGCTGGACGGCGTCGTCGCGACGAACACGACCGTGGCCCACTCCCACGGCGAAGGCGGACTGTCCGGCGAGCCGGTTCGCGCGAGGGCCCTGGAGGTCGTCTCCCGTTTGAGGAGGAGACTCGGGCCGGAATACATCGTCATCGGCGTCGGGGGGATCTTCACGGTGAGCGACGCCGAAGCGATGGTGAGCGCCGGCGCCGACCTTCTCGAAACCCTCACTGGCTTCGTGTACGAGGGGCCTCTCATGCCCGGCCGGATCAACCGGGCTCTGGCCCGCAGATAGCCTTCCGCGCGGTTAGCCTTTTCGCGCAAATAGAACTAGCCTCTTCGCGCAAGCGGGGCGGCCGCCGCACGGCCTAGGCCGACGTGCGCGTCGGCGAGCGGCTGCTCCTCAGCCCTTCTTTCGCTCCGCCTTTGCCTCCTTGTAGTCGGCGTCGCCGCCTCCCGCCGGAATGTTCCCGGGCGCGACCTGGGGGCGGGGCATGCGCCAACGCCTGGGATAGAAGGCGCGGCTGAACAGCTGCATCGAGAATCCCCGAGGAATGCGGTCTGCGCCGAATTTGTGCTCCGCCAGCACCCGCGTGCGGCGCACGTTCCTTCCCGTCCACACGGCGATGACGATGAAGATCAAGTAGACCGAGACCGTGAACACGACGAACAGGCGCGGGGCGAACCTCTGAACGAACAGTCCGGCGAGGAGGAGCAAGGCGAGCGGCATGAAGTACGAGCCGGGAGAAAAGCGCGAATCGATGACGTCGCGGCCAAAGCGGCGAACCGGGCCTGCGTGCTGGGGAGGCATGTTCCGCTCGTCGCCCGTGCGCATGGCCTCCTGCTGCTTGTTCCACCGGGCGGTGTTCGCCTCGGACCGTTCGCGCTTGAGCTCCCTGCGCTCCTCCCTGGACATCGCCTTGCGATTGGCGACGATCGGCTGCCTGTTGGCCGCGGTCGCCTTCTTGCGCGACGGCGTGGGAGTGGCCTTCTTCGGGGTGTAGCCCTTGCGCGGTTTGGGGGCGGCCTCCTCGACTTCAGGCTCGGGGGTCGCCTCGGTTTTCTTCTTGCCGAACACTGCGGCTCCATCTACTCGCGGTCATTGACGCGTATAAGTCTACGTTCCATTTTCCGCTTCGCGCGCCTCCTCCGGTGCGCACGCCCGTTCCCCGAGCGTGCGCTTCCGCCTCGGCCCGCCAGCGCCTTTTGGCCCGCAGCGTTCGTCCGTGCGAGCGTCGTTTTGCGGTTCTGTTCTTCCCGGCCCGCAAAGCGAGGGAGCGGGAAGGACGCGCAAACCCGGTTTCGGCGGAACTCGGAGTGCGGGGCGGCAGAGGGCGGAGGGCGGGGCCTCGGCAGAGCGGATACCCTAGAAGAATGACTGCTTCAGATACGATCGCCCGTCGCGTAGACGAAAATCTGCCCACCACGAGGTCGGAGCTGGAATCCCTCGTGAGAATCCCCTCGGTGTCCGCTTACTTCCCAGACAACGCTGACGATATGCGCCGCAGCGCCGAGCGAGTGGCCGAGTTGGCGCGCCTGCGGGGACTCGACGCAGAAGTCATCGAAGTCGTCGCTCCGGGCGGCCTCGCAGGGCGCCCCGCGGTCTTGGCCCACAGGCAGGCGGCGCCCGGAAAGCCCACCGTCCTCCTCTACGCGCACCACGACGTCCAGCCGGAGGGGGCGCCGGAGGGCTGGAACCAGGACCACCCGTACGAGCCCGTCGAACGCGACGGCCGTCTGTTCGGCCGCGGAACCGCCGACGACAAGGCCGGAATCATGGTTCACCTCGGCGCGCTCGCGGCTCTGGGGGAGGGCGGCGGCCTCGGCGTCACCCTCTTCGTCGAGGGCGAGGAAGAGGTCGGATCGCCCACGTTCCACCATTTCCTGGAGACGCACCGGGACCGTTTGGCGTCGGACGTCATCGTCGTCGCCGACTCGAACAACTGGAAGGCGGGCGTTCCCTCGCTCACCACGTCGCTGCGCGGAATCGCACAGGTGACCGTCACGCTGCGAATGCTCGACCACGCCGTGCACTCGGGCATGTACGGCGGACCCGTCTTCGACGCCGCCACCGCCATGTGCCGCCTTGTCGCGAGCTGCCATGACGAGGAGGGCGCGGTCGCCGTCTCCGGGCTCGCCTCCTACGACGACGCCCACGCGGACTACCCCGAGGAGGACCTCAGAGCCGACGCCGGGGTGCTCGACGGCGTGCGCCTAGCCGGGAGAGGCTCGCTCGCGTCGCGTCTGTGGACTCAGCCGTCTCTGACTCTCATCGGGATGGACGTCATGAGCTGCGCCAAGGCCTCGAACACCCTCGTTCCCGAATGCAAGGCGCGCCTTTCCCTCCGGGTGGCGCCTGGCCAGGACGCCGAAGAGGCGGGCCGCGCCCTCATGGCGCATCTGCGCGAGAACGCCCCCTTCGGGGCCCAACTCGAGATGGAGCTGGAGGAGTCCGGCCCGGCCTTCAAAGCAGGAGGGGACACTCCCGCGACCGTCGCCGCTCGGCAGGCGCTCCGCGAGGCGTGGCAGACCGAGCCCGTCGACATCGGCGTCGGCGGCTCCATCCCGTTCATCGCCGATCTGCAGGAGGTCTTCCCCGAGGCCGAAATTCTCGTCACCGGGATTGAAGACCCGGACACGCGCGCCCACTCGCACAACGAATCGCTGCACCTGGGGGACTGGCGCAACGCCATTGTGGCCGAGGCCCTGCTCCTTGACCGCCTGGGGGAAGGCGGCCTTCCTCGAAGCGGCGGGGCCGACGGGCAGGCCGAGTGAGGATAGCGCTCGCGGCGTCCCCGCTTCCCGGGCTTCGCGCCTCGGCGGTGTGCGACGTCGCACGCGAAGCCTGGCTGTCAGAGCGCCCTCGGGATTCGCTTCGCTGCCGCCCTGCGAGCGACGGCGTCGCATCGGCCTACTCCGAGTCGGGCGTTTACGAGCTGCTCGGATTGGACGAGCTGGTCGAACGCGGCGGGCCGCTGCGCCGGTTTGCCGGCGTCTCTCAGAAGAAAATCGCCCTCGATTGGATCGAGTCGCTGCCCGGGCCTTTCTGCGGGGATTCGACGGTTCTTGGCGAGGACATCGCGTGGGCGCTCGGCCGGGGAGTCGATGAGATCGTCGTCGCACTCGGCGTCCCGGGCGGAATCGGCGATCTCGGCGTCGGCATGATACGGGCGATCGCGCAGACGCGGCGCGCCGCGGGGCCAGAGAGCGGTTCGAGGCAAGCGGACGGTTCGAGGAAAGCGGACGGCTCTTCCGGTTTGGCGAAGACAGCCGGCAGACCCGGCGTCGTCGCGGCCGCCGACGTCGCCGACCTCGCGGAGCTCGTGGCCGACGCGCGCGCCGCTCTGGGGACGGTCTGCCTGAGCGTCGTCGTCGGCGGACGGCAGCGCCTCATGGGAATGTCGGGGCTGGCCCGCGCTTGGATGCGCGAAGGGCTGGACGGGCGCCGCGCCCAAGATGTGGAACGTCGCGTCGGCGAGGCGGCCGATCGCCTTGTTCGCGCCGCGAATGCGACGCCCGGGAGGGATCTAGCGGGCAGAAGCCTTTCGGCCCGCGGCCCCCATTCCGGGGCGGGAGGGGGCCTCGCTCTCGGCCTCGAGGCCCTCGGGGGAAGGATTGTTCCCGTCGGCGACCTCGTCCATTCCTCTCTCGAGGGGTGGGCCGAAGGCGCGGACCTGTGCGTCTACGTGTGCGGCCAAGTCGGCGAGGAGCTTCCCGGGGGCGCCGCGGGCGCGATTCGCAGGGCTCAGGAAGCGGGCCTTCCCGTCGTCCTCGTCTACGACTGCGGCGCCCTGCGCCGCGGAGAGCTGGCCGGGCTCGGACTCAACGGCGCCTACGAAATGCGGCCGGAGCGTTCCTTCCTCGACGAGCCCGAAACGCCCGAATCGGCCGCGGCGGTCCGCGACAGGCTCGGCGATGCGATCCGCGCGGTCGCCGGGACATGGGGGTGGTGAAAGCCGATGGACTGAACGGGGCGACGCGCGGACCGACGGCCGATTCCGGTTCGCCCACAGCGCATACGCAGGTTCCCGCTGAGTGCGCTCTTGGAATGTTTCGATCGGGGGAACTACCCTTGACGGGTACACATCCGATTGTCATTGGAGGAAAAATGTCCGAGACGCTTGACGTGGCCCACAACGTCGTGCTCAGTGACGACGCCGTCGCCAAAGTCAAGGCCCTGCTCGAGCAGGAAGGGCGTGACGATCTGCGCCTGCGCGTTGCCGTTGAGCCCGGCGGCGGGTCTGGGCTCATGTACCAGCGTTCCGTCGACGGGCGCGCGCTCGAGGGCGACGCCATCCGCGATTTCGGCGGCGTCGAAGTCATAGTCGACAAGATGTCCAAGCCCTATCTCGACGGCGCCACCATCGGCTTCGCCGACAGCATCGATCGCCAAGGCTTCACGATCGACAATCCGAATGCCGCCGGTTCATGCGCATGCGGCGACTCTTTCCACAGACGGGAGCGCTGAATGTCGCATCGAAAGATCGCCGCCGCATGCGCGGCGACGCTCGCCCTCGTGCTTTCCGCCTGCGGGTCCTCCAGCGACGGCGAAAGCAGCAAGTCGCCCGCGACTTCCTCGCAGAAGGGCGGTTCCGCCAGCTCCGTTCCCAAAGGAGACAGCCAGGCGCCGTCGTTGAACACCTCGGGTCAGACCCCCCTCATCACCTTCCCCAAAACGAAGGCGCCCGACAAGCTGTCCGTGACCGTCCTTGAAGAGGGGACGGGGGCGACGATCACCAAGAAAGACTACATCGTAGCCGACTATGTGGGCCAGGTATGGGGCAAAAGCAAGCCCTTCGATTCCTCCTACAGCCGCGGACTCCCGTTAAGCACCGACCTCTCCGCGGTCGTCAAGGGATGGGGGGAGGCCATAGCCGGCCACAAAGTCGGAGTCAAACTTCTCGTGTCGATTCCTCCGGACCTCGGTTACGGGGAAAAGGGCCAGCCCGGAGCGGGAATCGGCAAAGACGACGTGATGACGTTCTACATCACGGTCCATCAGGCCTCGAACAAGGAGACCGCCGGGCAAGCCGACGCAAGGACCGAGATGGACCTCGCCACGCTTCCTGTGACCATTCAAGGTGCGATCGGCTCGCCGGTCACGGGGCTGAAGGTCAAGGACGCCTCGGCAAGCATTTCGGAGAAGAGCGTTTCCGTCATCGCCCGAGGCACCGGGCCTGCCGTGGGGAAGACCGGAACGATGACAGTCGCCTACGCCGCGATCTCTCCCGACGGCCAGAATTTCCAAACGACCTGGGGCGAGCGCAACCAGGGCCCGCAGCTGGCCGCCATCGGAAACAAATCCGTTTTCGACTCCCTTGTGGGCCTGCCCGTCGGCTCGCGGGTTTTCATGACCGTCCCTGCCGTCGAGGGACAGGGCGACCAAGGCTCTTCGCCCGCGATGTACGCGGTGGTCGATATTCTCGGTTACATTCCTCAAAACGCTGAGATTACAAAGCCTCAGAACACGAAGTGACTCTTGAGGGGCCGGACTGACGATCGCCTGTGAAAACTGACGATCGCCCGTGAAAAACGGACGGCGAATGCGCGGGGGCGGCGGGAAAGCACTTTAAAGTGCTTTCCCGCCGCCCCCGCTGTCGCGTCAGCGAACGATGAGCCCGGGAGCCTGGGCCTTTGCGGCTTCGAGGCGCTCGGCGACGTTCTCCCAGTTGACGATGTTCCAGACGGCTTTGACATAGTCCGCCTTGACGTTGAGATAGTCGAGGTAGAAGGCGTGCTCCCACATGTCCAGCATGAACAGCGGAATGGTTCCGGCGGGGACGTTGGCCTGCTGGTCGAAGAGCTGGAAAACGACGAGCTTGCCGGAGATCGAGTCATAGGCGAGCACGGCCCATCCCGATCCCTGAATTCCGGTGGCCGCCGCGGTGAAGTGTGCGACGAACTTTTCGAAGGACCCGAAGGAGTCCTTGACAGCCTCGGCAAGCTCTCCTTCGGGCTGGCCGCCGCCGGCGGGGGAGAGGTTGGTCCAGAAAATCGAGTGGTTG